>CAILRJ010000082.1 GCA_903836575.1 uncultured Burkholderiales bacterium | reverse complement strand
CGGCGACAACCAGTCGGGTGACATGACCGAGATCGGTTTCCAGATGTATTCCGACATGCTCAACCTGGCGGTGCGCTCGCTGCGCAATGGCAAGGAACCCGACCTCGCCGCGCCGCTGGCATCGACCACCGAAATCAACTTGCATGTGCCGGCGCTGTTGCCAGCCGAGTATTGCGGCGATGTGCACGAGCGCCTGTCGCTTTACAAGCGGCTGGCCAGTTGCAACGAAGCCGAGAAGATCGACGACCTGCAGGAAGAAATGATCGACCGCTTCGGCAAATTGCCGGAACCGGCCAAGGCGCTGGTCGAAACGCATCGGCTGCGCGTGCTGGCCAAACCGATCGGCATCATCAAGATTGATGCCCATGGCGAAGCGGCGCAACTGCAGTTCGAACCGAATCCGCCGATTGATGCGATGCGCATCATCACGCTGATCCAGAAGAATCGCCATATCAAGCTCAACGGTCAGGACAAGCTGCGCATCACCGCCAGCATGCCCGACCTGGCCGCCCGCGTCTTGCAGATCAAGACCACCATCCGCGCGCTGGTTGGTTGAACCACTATTTAATTGCACACAATGAATCTGATCCTCCAAGGCTTGGCTATAGAACGCAACACCATTGACCGTATCGCCATGCTGGCTGGCGCGACGGGCATCGTGCCCGTCAGCGCCACCGCGTTTCGCTGCGAGGGCGCGACGCTAAGCGCCGACATCAAAGCGGCAGTCGACACGGCCTGTCTGGGCGCACAGCTCGACTATGCTTTCGTCGAATCCAGCCTGCAGATGAGTGACTTCAAACTGCTCGCGATGGATATGGATTCAACGCTGATCACGATCGAATGCATCGATGAAATCGCTGACATGCAAGGCCTGAAACCACAAGTGTCGGCCATCACCGAAGCAGCGATGCGCGGCGAGATCGCGTTCAACGAAAGTCTGACGCAACGCGTAGCACTGCTGGCCGGACTGGATGCGTCGGCCTTGCAGCGGGTCTTTGACGAGCGACTACAGTTGTCGCCCGGTGCCGAAAAAATGCTGGCAGCAGTCAAGGCGGCGGGCCTGAAAACCTTGCTGGTCTCTGGCGGCTTTACCTTTTTCACCGGGCGCATCATGCAGCAACTCGGACTGGACTACGCGCATGCCAACGTGCTGGAAATCGCCGATGGCAAACTGACCGGCCGCGTGGTCGGCGGCATCGTCAATGCCGAAGAAAAAAAGCTGACCGTTGCCCGCCTTTGCGCCGAACTCGGCACCACGCCAGCGGCGGCGATCGTCATGGGCGATGGCGCCAACGACTTGCAGATGATGGGCATCGCCGGCCTGTCGGTCGCGTTTCGCGCCAAACCGGTGGTCCGCGCGCAGGCCAAGGTGGCGTTGAATTTTGTCGGACTTGATGGCGTGTTGAATTTGTTCGGCTAACTGCAGACCAAATAATTTGTCGCGTTACAGGAACCGCAATGCGGTTGCGGTTACTCATGCTCAGATCAACTGACATGAGAAACCTTGGTATGAAACGGACCCATCAGGGAACATTTAATCCGATAGCGCGTAACGTCCGACACCGCCTCGACGACAATTCCCCCCCGCGTCATGTGGTCTCCGGGCAGCAGACGTTACCGCCAGCGATCACCATCCGCGCTATTGATTCGCATGCGATGACCCTGATTGCAGCGCGTCTGAATGTAGCCGATCGTCGCAATTTCCGACTGGTTAACCGCGCTTTCGGGTCGAGTGGTGCTGCGGCTTGCGAGACCATCACCATCGCCATCGCGTCTGAACTGCCGGCAGCACTGCGGGTTTTTAAGACCGCTGACATCCAGCGGATGAAACTTGCCGACGGCAATTTCAAGGACGCCGACTTGGTCCTCCTCCGGACAGGATTGGGCCGCTCTGCCCGCGGGTTGAAACATCTAAATTTAAATAACAACGCAAAAATAACTGATGCCGGGATTGCCGAACTGGCTTGCCTGACGTCGCTGGAACAGCTTGATTTGGGAAACTGCCTGGGCGTCGGTGATGCGGCGATGGCAACGCTTGGCCGGATGACTTCATTGAAACAACTGGATTTACGCGGTTGCAGCATCACGGACGAGGGGCTCAGACAGCTGCAAAATCTGCCGTTGCTGGCGCAAATAAATCTGGAAAGGTGTACCGGATTAACCGCCGCCGGGCTGGCACATTTGACGGGTTTGCCATTGACGCATCTGACCCTGAAAGAGTGCGACGACATCACGAACGACGCCCTGGCGCAGTTGAGAAACCATCAATTGCAGTACCTGAACCTGAGCGGCTGTAATGACTTCGGCGATGACGGACTCGCGCATTTGGCAAGCGTGCCGTTGCAACGCCTGGATCTGTCTGAATGCCTCGAATTTTCTGATGCAGGACTTCAACATCTCAACGCGGCAACGTTGACGCATTTATCACTGCGCGAGTGCACCCAACTCAGCGATGACGCCTTCCTTCATTTGCCCCGGCTGCATTTGCTGCAGCATCTGGATTTGTCAGATTGTGACAATCTCATTGGCGCTGCGCTCACTGCGCTGAGGACCTTGCCATTGGCGTATCTGGACCTGACCGATTGTGAAGGCCTCGACGATACGACACTGGCGAACCTGAGTGCCATCACATCGCTGCGGCATCTCGATCTCACTGGCGGTACTGCCATTACTGCAACGGGATTGGCCCATCTGTCCGGACTGACAGCATTACGCCATCTTTGTCTCGACTTCTGCGACCAGACGAGCGATACCGGGCTGGCGCAACTGGCGCATCTGTCGTTGGAGAAACTGACTCTGGCCGGTTGTCCGGCGCTGACGAATGCGGCACTGGCGCAATTACCCGGAGCATCCACATTAATGCACCTTGATTTGTCCCGGTGCACGGGACTAAGCGATGCAGGCCTGGCACAACTGACCATGCTGCCAATGTGTCGACGACTGGATATCTCTTGGAACCCCAATTTGACCGACGCAGGGGTAGCACACCTGCGGGGCATGCCGCTGGAGCAGCTGGGACTGGAAGGCTGGACCAATCTCACGGATCAAGGGTTGGCCGCGCTGGTCGATATGCCGTTGATCGCCCTATCGCTGCGCGACTGTGATCACATTAACGGCTCCGGACTAGCTAACCTCAACAGCGACATGCCGGTGACGCAGTACCTGAACCTGGCGGGTTGCCGTGCGCTCACCGATGACGCCCTGAGACAGTTGGTGCACCTGCCGTTGGACGAACTGAATTTGGACCGGTGCGACCGGATCACGGATGCGGGACTGGCGCATTTATCCGGATTGCGCCTGACGGATTTGAATTTATCCAATTGCAATCAGATCACCAACGCCGGACTTGCGCACCTCTCAACCATGCCATTGCAGAAGCTGGACCTGACTTCTTGCAACCAGATAGGAGACGCCGGGATAGCACATTTGGCCACGCTGCCGTTGCAGCACTTGTCGCTGATATTTTGCACTCAGGTCACGGATGCAATGCCCGCGCATTTACGCGCGATGCCGCTACGACGACTGGACGCATACGGTTGCACCCGGCTCACATCAACTGGCTTTCAGGCCGCCGGATTAGCGCATTTGTGGCACAACCCCGAGTAAGGCCACAGCCGCCGGTACGGTGCAATTGATTAGCCGCCTTGACGAAAACCCGCCGCCACGCAGTTTGGTCTCCGGCCAGCAAACTTTATCAGCAGCGATCAGCGTCCATAGTATTGATTTGCAGGCGATGACTCTCGTTTCCGCCCGACTGAATGTTAGCGATAGTCGTAATTTCCGACTGATTAACCGAGCATTCAGATCAAGTGGCGGCAAAGCTCGCGAGTCAATCACCCTCGTCCTTACGTCTGAACTGCCAACGGCACTTCAGGCTTTCCGTTCAGCGGTCATTCAACGGATAAAACTGACAAACGGAAATTTCAAAGACGTCGATTTGGACCTCCTCCGGATTGCCTCAACACTTTCTGACATCGGGGAGCTTTGAGGCAACCGGCTTGACACGCCTACAATAAATCCCTGAATCAGAGGCGCTCAAAAATCGCCGCAATCCCCTGACCACCACCGATACACATCGTCACCAGCGCATAGCGCCCACCGATGCGGTGCAATTCATTGATCGCCTTGACGGTAATGATCGCGCCGGTCGCGCCGACCGGATGGCCGAGCGAAATGCCGGAACCGTTCGGGTTGACCTTGGCCGGATCCAAACCAAGTTCCTGAATGACTGCGCACGCTTGCGCGGCGAAGGCTTCGTTGGATTCGATCACGTCAAGGTCGGCGACACGCAAGCCGGCACGTTGCAGAGCCAGTCGCGTGGCCGGCACCGGACCGATGCCCATGTATAGCGGTTCGACCCCGGCGTGGGCATACGCGACCAACCGGGCCAGCGGTTTCAGGCCGAGCGCGGCAGCGCGCTGTGCATCGGCCATCACTACCGCCGCCGCGCCATCGTTGAGTCCGGAGGCATTGCCGACCGTGACCATGCCGTCCTTCTTGAAGACCGGCTTCATCTTCGCTAGTGATTCGGAGGTCGTGTCACCACGCACATGTTCATCGGTATCGAACAGCACGACGCCTTTGCGGGTCTTGACTTCGACCGGCACGATCTGATCCTTGAAATAACCGGACGCGATCGCGTGGGCGGCACGCCGCTGGCTTTCGAGCGCCAGCGCGTCCTGCATCTCGCGGGTGATGTGAAAACGTTCGGCGACATTCTCGGCGGTCACGCCCATATGGACCGGCTGCCACGGATCGTGCAGGATGCCCGCCACATAATCGACCAGGCCGGTGTCGCCCATCCGGTTGCCCCAGCGCGCCGTCGGCATGATGTAGGGGCCGCGACTCATGGATTCGGCACCACCACCGATGGCTACGTCCGCATCACCCAGCAGGATGGTCTGGGCCGCCGAAATGATGGCCTGCAGACCGGAGCCGCACAGACGATTGACGTTGAACGCAGGTGTTTCTTGCGGGATGCCGGCATCCATCGCCGCGACGCGGCTCAGGTACGCGTCGCGCGGTTCAGTCGGCACCACATTGCCCATCACGACATGGCCGACCGCAGCGGCATCGACGCCGGAGCGTTCCAGCGCGGCGCGCACTGCGGTGGTGGCCAGCGAACACAACGGCACCTCCTTGAGCGAACCGCCAAAGGTTCCGATGGCGGTTCTGGCCAACCCGACTACGACGACTTCACGATGTGACATGACAATCCTTGATGAAAAAACGTATAAATAAAACCGGATACCCGGCAACTGCGCCGGGGGTGAACAACGCAGCGCGCCCACGCCGGAGGAAAGACTTGCGTCAAAGAGGAACGTTAAATCCCGCTCAACAAATCTCCCGCCAGATGCCCGGTACCGTTGAAATAAGCCAGCCCGGTACCCTTCGCGGAAAACACCACGCCGCTCAGCGAAGCATTGCCGATCACGCCCATCGACTGCGCCAGCGCGCTGTCGGGCAGGCCGGCAACTTCACACAGGACAGCGGCAATCACACCGGCCGATGTCACGGCAAGCACGTGCTGCCCCGACGCCGTATCAGCCGTGGCGCGCCGCAACCAGTGCGCCACCCTGGCGCGAAACTGCGCGGCCGGAGCGACACCATCAACAATGATGCTGCCATCGGCCCAGAGCCGAATTTCTTCGGCATACAAACGCAGTCTGGTTTCTGCTGCAACCGAGCTATCGGACAAGACCCGCGTACCGGTGCGCCGCTCCGCGCCGGCCAGCAACTGTTCTCCTTCGCCGAATTCGTCGAGGCCCTCATCGACCTCCATGATCATCCCGCCAATTTCTGCCAGCGCCAGTTGCGCCGTCAGCCGATGACGCCGGCGCGGACCGATCCATGCACGGTCAAAGCGCATGCCGCGCTGGTAAAAAAACTCACCAGTCGCTTGTGCCTGCAACTGACCCAGCGATGACAACTGATCGTAATCGCTGGCACCAAAGGCGGCCTGACCGTGGCGTAGCAAGGTCAGCGTGCTCATGGCATTGCCGCGCCTTGCAGTTTTTTACGTGCACCGACAATCTTGTTGGCAATGCTCCAGCGATGCACTTCGCTCGGACCGTCGTAGATACGGAACCCGCGCACATCCTTGAAGATGCGCATGACGATGGTCTCCGCCGTCACGCCACGTCCGCCCAGAATCTGGACGCAGCGGTCCACCACGCGCCAGATCGCTTCCGAACAAACCACCTTGGTCATGCTCGATTCGATATTGCCGCGACCGCCCTGGTCGAGCACCCATGCGGTATGCAAGATATTGAGCCGCGCAGTGTGCAAATCCATCTCGTTATCGGCCAGCATGAAGCCAACGCCTTCGTGTTCGCCGAGCGATTTGCCGAACGCCTGACGCTCGCTGGCATAGTCCAGCGCAACATCATGTGCGCGTTGGGCCTGCCCGAGCCAGCGCATGCAGTGCGTCAGGCGGGCTGGTGCGAGGCGAATCTGCGCATAACGAAAACCCTTGCCGATTTCACCGAGGACATCGGTGGCCGGGACCCGCACGTTCTCGAACCGCAACACGCCATGGCCACCGGCGAAGCAGGAATCAAGTGACTCCATCAGGCGTTCCAGTACGATGCCGGGACGGTCCATATCACTCAGGAACATCGTGGCCGAGCCGTCTTCCATGCGCGCCATGATGATCGCGAAGGACGCGCCTTCGGCACCCGTGATGAACCATTTGGTGCCGCTGATCAGATAGTCATCGCCATCCTGAATCGCGACGGTTTGCATCATCGACGGGTCCGATCCAGCACCGGGTGCCGGTTCGGTCATGGCAAAGCAGGAGCGAGTCCGACCTTCGACCAGCGGACGCAACCAGCGCTCTTTTTGCGAGGGTGAGGCGACCTGCTCCATCAAATGGATGTTGCCTTCGTCCGGGGCGTGGATGTTCAGTGCAACCGGACCGAGCGGCGAGTAACCGGCGGCTTCAAAAACCGCGGCCTTGGCGACATGCGACAAGCCAAGTCCGCCGAGTTCAACCGACGCATGCGGCGTCAGCAAACCGGCGGCGCGACCGGCGCCGACCAACTCGGCGCGCAGCGATTCCGTGGGGCCGTGCCCGGTTTGACGTGGATCATTTTCGAGCGGGATGACGACGTCTGCAATGAAACGGCGAGTGCGCGCTTGCAGCTCCTTGATTTCAGGTGACAGTGAAAAGTCCATGAGTCTCTCTGGTTGTAAACAAATAAAGGTGCAAGCATAACAAGCATTGCAGAATTGGCTTTGGGTAAGCGCATCGGTCGACTGAGCGGTGTGCTTTGCGCGACTTCCGAAGCGCGCGTCCCACAGCCAGGAGGCGTAGTCGGCGTTTAAGTCTCCACGTCAAATAACGTGTCGGGAGATTTCTCCAGCGTTTGTCAGACAAAGGTCTTGGCAACGGCGCGCGGACTATTATGAGCAATCATCGGATCGATGGAAATATTGAATCATCCTGTTGTGAGCGAATGCGATCGATCCAGTATCTCCAGCAGAATGAAAAGAACCAGTGAAAAAACAATGATTTCTTGCCACCATTTACACTATGTTGGTATTTCACTAAAAAACAAAAACGCTTTATTTGCAGGCTCTCTGACGTCATTGTTTGCACCGATACCAATCGCCTAACGCGATGCGTACTTCCTGATTGTTCCGACTATTCCGAACGATGCTTTTTGCCAATTCCCTGCTGCTTTCACCGCATTAAAATCATACTTACAACCTTTTAATTGCACGCCCGTCAAATCAATGCCTGAAAGATCGAATCCTCTCAGGTCCAATCCCCTCAAAGTTGGTTGCTTATTACTACTTTTTGCAGTGTCAATTAATTGCTGGAGTTGTTCTGGATTCAGTCTGGCGTTCTTGAACCTGATATTTGAAGCGTCTACACCAGCAAGATTTGCGTTTGAAAAAACAGGAATACGGTGAAGCTTAAAATCTGCATCGATTCGATTTTGAACCTGCTCATTATCAAGTTGTGCGCCACAAAAATCGTCAAATCTTTCGATATCCTTGATTATTGCACCGGTTAAATTGAGTTTCAAACCCATCCTTGCTGCCGAGTCGATATAAGTTTTTGCGGCCCGGAAAGATAGCTTTGCACCTTGAAATCCCTCGGTAAGAACGGCGCCATTAAAATTCAACTGGGTTTTATTTCTATTTGCCGAATCAATAATCTGCCGTACTTTTTCCCCGTTCAACTCACTACCGAAAAAATAGACATTGGTGACGTTAACATCCGTCAAATCAAAGCGTGATAAATCAACTTTCTCTAACCGGGCACCGTTGAGACTCGGGGAAAAATTACTTGATCTTGCTGACTGAAAAATATGGCCAACCTGAATATTGTCAAGCCAGGCGCGATTAAAATCAATCAATCGCGTGTCAAGATTGGAAAGATTGGCATGATGAAGATTGGGTATCAAATTAAATTTACGCGCGGATTCAATAATTTTTTTTACTTGCTCGGTAGTCAGTTGCGCGCCCTTAAAATCGATGCCAGTGCAATCTATACCGGTAAAATCGAACTCGGCGATATGTCCGGCATCTATTTTTTCAGCGATTATTTTTTCATCCCTGGCTCTTTTATCCAAAGTATTTTTTACGATTATTGAGTCATATTTACTTTTCCCGAAATCAATTTCAACAGAGGTTGCGCCTGATGCTTTTGGATCATTTTTTCTTGTTGCCGTGTTATGACTACCCCTGTCAAAGAGCTCAATTTGCAAGGCTTCGTCAACAATCACCGAATGAGGATCACCGTATGTCCCATATCCAGGATCAGGCTCGAGCAATTCCATTACTATATGTGTCTGCTCTTCAGCTATTAATATTTTTTTTAATTTAGGAAAATGCTCGCGGGCTTCGCTAGCCAATACTGAGAACAGAGCAATTTCTTTTTTGGCATTATCGTTAAAGTTTTCATAGGTTTTAATTGCATAAACCGTTCCTTTATGTTGATAGGAATCAACACTACCTTCTTCTCCCTTTCCAATATTTCCAATAAATTTATAGTTTTTTAGAGGATTATTTATTTTTGAAATACTTAATCTTGAAATACCTTTATTCGATATTCTAATGGGCACCCTTGATTCATGCTGAGTCCTGTAATTTTCAAATAATTCAAATATACGAGCACGATCATGATGGGAAAATTGAACATACTGAGGGGATGGAAAATCAATACCAGTATGGAACTGCGACTCTTTTTCCGTTTTCAGCCCTTTAGGCCGAGAATTATCTTCCGTTCTTTCCGACGTGAATATGCGTTGAGATGGTTCACTTTTTTGGCTATCCGTTATGTTTGTGCGATGTCCAACAAAATCTAATTTTTTACTTGCCGGTTTCATGGAAGACAGCCCTCTCAAAGTAGATAAGCGGCGGTTTTTACCTTACCGATTCAAGTCCGGTAGCACCGCCGCGATTACAGGTTGAGTGAGTGAACAGGAAAGTCAGTTCCAATTAAGTAATATTTATAAGATGTTGATGGCGATCCTGCTGTCCAGGTTGCCCCTCGTTGCTACCGTCACATACTGCGCCGGTACTGCCCACCCACCTCGAACAACGCATCGGTAATTTGTCCGAGCGAGCAGACCCGCACCGCATCCATGAGCTTGTCGAACACGTTGCCATCCTCGATCACCGCTTGCTGCAGCGCCGCCAGCATCGCCGGCGACGCGTCGGCATGCAGTGCGTGGAAAGCCGCCAGACGCGTCAGTTGCGACTGCTTTTCTTCATCGCTGGAACGGGCCAGTTCGATGATCTGCGGCGTGTCGCTGGCTTTCGGATTGCGGAAGGTATTGACGCCGATGATGGGCAGCGTGCCGTCGTGTTTCTGGTGCTCGTAGAGCATCGATTCTTCCTGGATCTTGCCGCGCTGGTAACCGGTTTCCATCGCACCGAGAACGCCGCCGCGTTCGGCGATGCGCTCGAACTCCTGCAGCACCGCTTCTTCGACCAGGTCGGTCAATTCGTCGATGATGAAACTACCTTGATTCGGATTTTCGTTCCTGGCCAGACCCCATTCGCGGTTGATGATTAACTGGATCGCCAGCGCACGGCGCACTGATTCATCGGTCGGCGTGGTGATCGCTTCATCGTAGGCATTGGTATGCAGCGAATTGCAATTGTCGTAAATCGCGATCAGTGCTTGCAGCGTGGTGCGGATATCGTTGAAGTCGATTTCCTGCGCGTGCAGCGAGCGACCCGAGGTCTGGATGTGGTACTTGAGCTTTTGCGAACGCTCGTTGGCACCGTATTTCTCGCGCATCGCCACCGCCCAGATGCGCCGGGCAACGCGGCCCAGTACCGTGTATTCCGGGTCCATGCCATTGCTGAAGAAGAACGACAGGTTGGGCGAGAAATCATCAATCTTCATGCCACGCGCCAGATAGGCCTCGACGAACGTAAAGCCGTTCGACAACGTGAAGCCGAGCTGTGAAATCGGATTCGCGCCGGCTTCGGCGATGTGATAACCGGAGATCGATACCGAGTAAAAATTACGCACCAGATGCTGGACAAAATACTGCTGGATGTCGCCCATCACCTTCAACGAAAACTCGGTCGAGAAGATGCAGGTGTTCTGGCCCTGGTCTTCTTTCAGGATGTCGGCCTGCACCGTGCCACGCACATTCTGCAAGACCCATGCACGCACTTTGGCCGCTTCATCGGCAGTCGGTTCGCGGGATTTCTCGGCGCGGAACTTGTCGAGTTGCTGGTCAATTGCGGTGTTCATGAACATCGCCAGAATCGATGGCGCAGGACCATTGATCGTCATCGAGACCGAGGTGGTCGGGTCGCATAATTCAAAGCCGCTGTAGAGCACTTTCATGTCGTCGAGCGTCGCAATCGAGACGCCCGAATTGCCGACCTTGCCGTAAATATCAGGACGTACGGCCGGATCGGCACCGTACAGCGTGACCGAATCGAACGCGGTCGACAGGCGCTTTGCTTCCATTCCTTCGGAGACCAGCTTGAAGCGGCGGTTGGTGCGAAAGGCATCGCCCTCGCCGGCAAACATGCGGGTCGGATCTTCGTTTTCGCGCTTGAACGGGAACACGCCGGCGGTGTACGGGAATGAACCCGGAACATTTTCCAGCATCAGGAAGCGCAGGATTTCACCGTGGTCTTCATAACGCGGCAAGGCGACCTTGCGGATCTTGGTGCCCGAGAGCGTGGTCGCCACGAGGCGGGTGCGGATTTCCTTGTCGCGGATCTTGACGACGAACTCGTCGCCGGCATACGCGGCCTGCATCGCGGGCCAGCCGGTCAGCAATTGTTTGGCACCGGCATCGAGCTTGTTGTCCCGTTCGTTGATCAGGTCGTCCATGTCGATGACCTTGCCGGCTTCGGCCAGCATGCGTTTCGATTCCTGCAATTGCTGGCGCTCGCGTGCCAGCTTGACGTTCTTCGCGGTAAAGACATGGTAGCCGCGCACGGTGTCGGCAATTTCGGCCAGATAGCGGCTACGCGCCGGTGGCACGATGGCGTTCTTGCCCGATGAGTGACGCACGTTGACGGCAGCCAGTTTGCTGGCCTTGACCGTCAAGCCGCATTCAGCCAGCCGTGGCAGCAAACCTTGATACAACGCGGTGACACCGTCGTCATTGAAACGCGATGCCTGGGTACCGAACACCGGCATTTGCTCGGCCTTCTGACTCCACAATTCGCGGTTGCGCTGATACTGCTTGGCGACATCGCGCAACGCATCGAGCGAGCCCTTGCGATCAAACTTATTGATCGTGACGAAGTCGGCGAAGTCGAGCATGTCGATTTTTTCGAGTTGTGACGCAGCGCCAAATTCCGGCGTCATCACGTACATCGACAAATCTACATGCTGGACAATCGCCGCATCGCCCTGGCCAATGCCGGAGGTTTCGACGATGACCAGATCAAAGCCGGCGACCTTGCAGGCGGCGATCACGTCAGGCAGTGCTTGGGAGATTTCGGAGCCGGCTTCGCGCGTGGCCAGAGAACGCATGAACACGCGGCTCACGCCGCCCCACGGGCTGATCGCATTCATGCGGATACGGTCGCCGAGCAGCGCACCACCGGACTTGCGACGCGACGGATCAATCGAGATCACGGCGATGTTGAGCGCGTCGTCCTGATCGAGCCGGATGCGACGGATCAGCTCGTCGGTGAGCGACGACTTGCCGGCACCGCCGGTACCGGTAATGCCGAGCACCGGTACCTTGATCACATCGGCTGCGGTGTGCAATGCGGTTTTCAGCGACGCACTGACCTTGTCGTTTTCCAGCGCCGTGATCAGTTGCGACAGCGGACGCTGACGCTCAACGAGTGAGCCATTTTGCAACGGTTCCAGCGTGGTCGGCGCGTAGACCGACAGGTCGCTATCACAGGCCTGGATCATCGACAGAATCATGCCGACCAAGCCGAGCCGCTGGCCATCTTCAGGACTAAAAATGCGCGAGACGCCATACGCATGCAGATCAGCGATTTCAGTCGGCACGATCACGCCGCCACCGCCGCCAAAAACCTTGATATGCGCGCCGCCGCGTTCGCGCAGCAGGTCGATCATGTACTTGAAATATTCGACGTGTCCACCTTGATAGCTGGAGATCGCGATACCTTGTACGTCTTCCTGCAACGCAGCGGTGACGATGTCATCGACCGAACGGTTGTGACCCAGATGGATGACTTCGACGCCATTGGCCATCAGGATGCGACGCATGATGTTGATCGAGGCATCGTGGCCATCGAACAGCGACGCGGCTGTCACGAAGCGTACCTTGTTGACGACTTTGTATTCGGTCAGTTTCTGGACAACGGAGAGATCGGTCATGGCGGGTCGCTTCACGAAAAGGAGGATCAGGGACGTAAGTCAATTCTCCTAGTATAGGAAGGTCGAACCCCGATAGCCATGCCAAAAAAAAGCAAACTAGTTGGTTGGAATGGTCAACCGGCCATGGCAGGCAAGATGCTTCGCGCTACACTCGCGGCTTGTTCCTGACCTGTCATTACTTACACTCCCATGGACAAAGGTAACGTCTCCATTTACTTCGTGCGCTCGGCCCTTGAAGCGGTCATTGCGCGCGGTATTGATCCGGCCGCGCTGTTGCGCAAGGCCGGCATTGCGCCTGTGCTCCTGCAATCTTCACAGAGTCGCGTCACTGCACAAAATTTCAGCACATTGTGGCGCGGCGTCGCGCTGGCACTCGATGATGAACTGTTCAATCAGGATAGCCGACGCATGAAGCCGGGCACGTTCGCGATGCTCAGCCAGGGCCTGATCCACTGCCCGACGCTGCGGCTGGCGCTGCTGCAAATGGCGCGTTTTTTCAATTTGATTCTGGATGATTTTCAGTGTGCGCTGGAAGTTGATGATTGCCATGCCCATCTGGTAATCCGCGAAACGGCCGGACGTGCGCCACATGTGTTCGGTGTCGAGACGCTGCTGATGATGCAGCATGGCGTGGCATGCTGGCTGGTCGGACGGCGCATCGCGATCCGCTCGGCAACCTTCGCGTATCCGGAGCCGTCGCGCAGCGCCGAATACCAGCGCATGTATAGCGAACAGCTGTGCTTCGATGCCGATGCAACCCGGCTCTCGTTCGAGCACTCCCAACTGGATTTGCCGGTGGTCCAGAACCGCGACAGCCTGAAAGATTTTCTGCGCGGCGCACCGGCCAATATCGTCCTGAAATACAAGAACACGACCGGCCTGTCCGCGCAAATCCGCCGCCGGTTGCGCACCGCAGCGCGCACCGGATGGCCGGATTTTGATGTGGTTGCCGACAGCCTGCATATGACGCCGTCAACATTGCGGCGTCGGCTCGATGAAGAAGGCCAGACATTTCAAACGATCAAGGATCAATTACGACGCGACATGGCGGTTGATTTTTTATGTCACACCGAAAGAAGCATGGCCGACATTGCCGGTGATCTCGGTTTCGCCGAAGCCAGCGCATTTCATCGTGCCTTCAAGAAGTGGACCGGTGCCAGTCCAGGGCAATACCGGCAGCGTGTGCATGCACAGTAGCGCCTTGAATTTTTGGAGAGACGGCGGCATATCGGAGTGACATAGCCATCCAATAAGGAATTACCAACCCATGTCACAAGATCTCGTGCTCGACCAGCAAACCCAATCCACCAAGGACGTCGCGTGGTGGCTGTATATTTTCCACGCGCTGAGTCTGGTCTTTGCGCTGGGCGCGTTCTCGTGGATTCCGCTGATCATCAGCTATCTCAAACGCGGCGACGCCGCCGGCACCTTCGTCTACAGCCATCACAGCTGGCAAATTTCATCGTTCTGGTGGTATTTATTCTGGATTGTCGCCGGCGGCTTGTGCTTCATCACCTTGATCGGGATTCCGCTGGCGTATCTGATCTGGTTCGGTGCGTGGCTATGGAAAGGGTATCGATTGATTCGCGGCTTCATCGACCTCAATGACAACCGGCCGATGCCGTCGATGCAGCGCTAATCCGGTAGCGCTGCAGTTGCCGGCTCAGCCGGCGATGGCGTCCAACGCGCGCGCGATATCGGCGATCAGGTCGCGCGGATCTTCCAGCCCGATATTGAAGCGCACCAGTTGGCCGGTATGCGACCAACTTTTGCGCATGCCTGCCATGCGGTACGGCACGCACAGGCTGTTGCTGCCGCCCCAGCTAAAACCGATGCGGAACAATTCCAGGCTATCGACAAACCGGTCGGTCTGTTCTTCAGTGAAACGGGCATCGAAGATCACCGAGAACAAGCCACCGGCGCCGGTGAAGTCGCGCTGCCAGTGTGCATGACCGGGACAATCTTCGAGGGCCGGATGCAGTACGGTAGCAATTTCCGGACGGCTTTTGAGCCAGGTGGCGACGGCGCGCGCACCGGAGTCATGCGCCCTGAAACGCAATGGCATGCTCGGCAAACTGCGCAGCACCAGATAGACATCATCCATCCCGACGCCCATCCCGAGGCGCATGTGCGCCAGGCCGAGCTGCTGTGCAATGGCCGCGTCCCGCGTCAGCACCGCACCCATCAGCACGTCGGAGCCGCCGGACTGGTACTTGGTCAGCGCCTGCATGATGATGTCGACGCCATGCTCGAAGGCACGGAAAGCCAGTCCGGCCGACCAGGTATTGTCGATCGCCACCAGCACGCCACGCGCATGGGCAGCGGCGCACAGCGCCGGAATATCCGGCACTTCCATCGTGATCGAGCCGGGTGCCTCGGTCCACAGCAAACGCGTGTTGGACTCGATCAGCGCATCAATGTCAGCACCTATCATCGGATCGTAGAAACGTACGCTGATGCCGTGGTCCTGGCCCAGCCACTGCGCCATGTCGCGGTTGGGGCCGTAGACATTGTCGGGCAACAGCACGTCGTCGCCGCTTTTCAGCAAGCCGAGATTGATCAGCGCAATTGCCGCCAGCCCGCTCGGTGCCAGCAGGCACTGATGGGCGTCTTCAATTTCGGCCAGACGGGCTTCGAGCGTGAACGAGGTCGGCGTACCGTGCAGACCGTAGGTGTACGAATTCTTGTGCTGCCAACTGCGCGAGCGCATCGCCGCGACGTCCTTGAAAACCACTGTCGAGGCGTGATGGATAGGCACCGGGAAGGCTTCGAAGCCTTCCGGTGCGGTGTAGTCGCTGTGACTGAGCCGGGTTTGCAGAGATTTTGGATGGGTCATGTCTTGCTCTCCATGAACAGTGTGCGGAAATTAAATTTACTGCGCTTCGCCCCACAGGTCATGCGCGTCGGAGGCGGTAATCTCGACCTCGACGAAATCGCCGACCTTGAGTTTGCGGTGCGGCTCAAACGGTGGCTTGACGTAGACCACGCCATCGATTTCCGGTGCATCAGCCGACGAGCGCCCTACGCCGCCGCTGCCATCGAGCGCATCGATGAGCACGCGCACGGTCTTGCCGACCTTGGCTTTCAGACGCTTGGTCGAAATCTGCTCCTGCAACAGCATGACGCGGCCACGACGCTCTTCACGCAGTTCTTCCGGCACCGGATTATCCAGCGCATTGGCAGTCGCCCCTTCGACTGGCGAGTAGGCAAAGCAACCTAAGCGGTCTATTTCGGCTTCTTTCAGGAAGTCCAGCAGGTACTCGAACTCGGCTTCGGTCTCGCCGGGAAAGCCGGCAATGAAGGTCGAGCGGATCGTGATATCGGGACTCATTGCGCGCCAGGCCTGGATACGTTCGATGTTCTTCTCGCCATTGGCCGGACGCTTCATGCGCTTGAGCACATCCGGATGGGCGTGCTGCAATGGCACGTCAAGGTATGGCAGCACGTGGCCTTCGTTCATCAGCGGGATGATGGCATCGACATGCGGATACGGATAGACGTAGTGCAGGCGTACCCACGCGCCATGCTGTTTGGCCAGTTCGCCCAGCGCTTCGACCAGTTGCGTCATGTGGGTCTTGACCGGACGGCCATTCCAGAAGCCCATGCGGAATTTGACATCGACACCATACGCACTGGTGTCTTGCGAGATCACCAGCAACTCGCGCACGCCGGCCTTGAACAGGTTCTCGGCTTCCAGCATGACTTCGGCGATCGGGCGCGACACGAGGTCGCCACGCATCGACGGGATAATGCAGAAACTGCAGCGGTGATTGCAGCCTTCTGAAATTTTCAGGTAGGCAAAATGTTTTGGCGTCAGCTTGACGCCTTGTGGCGGCACCAGATCAAGGAACGGTGCATGCGGTTTAGGCAGATGAATGTGGACCGCGTCCATGACTTCACCGAGCGCATGCGGGCCGGTCACGGCCAGTACTTTCGGATGGACTTTCAGGATGATGTCTTCGCCGTTGGCATCTTTCTTCGCGCCCAGGCAACCGGTGACAATGACCTTGCCGTTTTCGTGCAATGCTTCGCCGATCGCATCGAGCGACTCCTGCACTGCCGCATCGATGAAGCCGCAGGTGTTGACGATGACGAGGTCGGCGCCATCATACGACTTGGCGGTCTCGTAGCCTTCGGCGCGCAGTTGCGTCAGGATTTGTTCGGAATCAACCAGGGCTTTGGGGCAACCGAGCGAGACAAAACCGACTTTGGGAGCGCTGACAGGAAGGACTGCAATGGGAATGACGGCGGATGGACTGGACATAAGATAGGGGCGTAAAAAAGGGCACAAAAAGCGAAGCCGCCATTGTACCCTTTGCGCCGACCCGCACCGACCGGGTTCTTGAGGAGTTACTTCTTGTTCGACGGATCCAGCGGATTGAACGGAAATGCGCCGAACATCGATTTGGTCTGGTTCTGCATCTGCTCCTGCATTTGCACGAACAGGTTCTTGCTCTGTTCAATGTAGTTGCTGGTGATTCCCTGCATCATCGGTCCCTGGACATTCATGAACTGGGTCCACATCTCGGGACTGAACGGTTTGCCTTCGTACATACCCTTCGAATTGGACGTCAGCTGGTCCTGGATGTCGATGAAGGCCTGAATGTTTTTTTCCAGATAGTTACCCATCATGCCCTGCATTGCATGACCGTAGTAGCGGATGATCTGCGACAGCGCTTCGCTGGAAAACATCGGCGAGCCGTTCGATTCTTCTTCGAGGATGATTTGCAGCAGGATGGCGCGAGTCAGATCGTCATTGGTCTTGGCATCGACCACCATGAAAACTTCGTTCTCCAGCACCAGTTGCTTGACATCAACCAGCGTGATGTAAGAACTGGTCTGGGTGTCATACAACCGGCGATTCGGATACTTCTTGATGAGTCGATCTGCTGCTTTTTTAACGCTGTTCATAGACAATTCCACTTATTGCGTCGCAACGCATCTTCATTAATCACTACCGAATTGAACGCTCGTTCGTTTCGAGCTACGGCATTATAGGGTCAAATTACCTCGGCACCGCCGCAGTTGCAGAGGTTCTTGTATTTATAAAGCAAGAATTTGCAACGCAGCAAATGCCGGCAGCCACGCCATCACTTGGAGCCGAAAATCTCATCGGCTCCCAAGGATAGACTTTACAAAATCAACCGGCTTTGGCTTTGACGTAACTTCCCGGTGCTGGTTCGATGACCGGATACTCTGCATTGCCATAGGCGCGCGGCTTGACCTGTTTGCCAGCGTGCTTTTGCAGGAACGTGGCCCACGATGGCCACCAGCTGCCGGGTTGTTCGGTAGATTTTTCCATCCACTCGGCGGCTGATTTGGCCGGCTTATCATTACTCCAGAAACTACGCTTGTTCTTTGCCGGGGCATTAATGACGCCCGCAATATGGCCGGAGGCACCGACCACAAACTGGTTCAGCTTCGGATGCTTGGGATTGAGCAGCGTCATCGACGCGTAGGCTGACGTCCACGGCACGATATGGTCTTCGCGCGACGCATACAAAAAGGTCGGTGCGGCGATCTTGCCGAAGTCGACCGGCTCGCCCAGCACGCTGACTTTGCCCGGATGCTTGAGGCCGTCTTCGAGATACGTATTACGCAAGTACCAGCAGAACATCGGGCCCGGCAAATTGGTGCTGTCGGAATTCCAGTACAGCAGGTCGAACGCCGGTGGCGCTTCGCCTTTCAGGTAATTCGATTTGACGTAGCTCCAGACCAGATCATTCGAACGCAGGCTGGAAAAAGTCTGGGCAAACTCCTTGCCTTCCATCAATCCGCCGTTGCCAATAGCTTGCTCGCGCTTGACTACGGCTTCCTCGTCAACGAACACATCAATGATGCCGGTATCCGTGAAGTCGAGGAAGGCTGTGAGCAGCGTCAGGCTGGCGACGGGCTTTTCGCCGCGGGCAAACAGCAGCGCCAGCGCGGTCGACAGGATGGTGCCGCCGACACAGAAACCAAGCGCATTGATCTGCTCCTGACCGGAGATTTCCTGTGTCACCGAGATCGCCTTGAACGCACCCGCTTCGATGTAATCATCCCAGGTCAGATGCCCCAGCGAGGCATCCGGATTACGCCACGAAATCAGGAACACGGTATGGCCCTGCTCGACGGCATAGCGCACCAGCGAATTCTCCGGTTGCAGGTCGAGAATGTAATACTTGTTGATACACGGCGGCATGATCAGCAGCGGCCGCTCGAACACGGTCTTGGTCAGCGGCTTGTATTGCAGCAGCTGGAACAGTTCGTTTTCGAACACCACGGCACCTTCCGTGGTGGCGACATTCTTGCCGACTTCGAAGGCGGTTTCATCGGTCTGCGAAATACGGCCCTTTTGCATATCGACCAGCAACTGCGTCATGCCGCGCGTGAGGCTCTCGCCTTTGGTATCGAGCAGCAGTTGCTGTGCTTCGGGATTGGTCCCCAGAAAATTCGCCGGCGACATTGCATCGACCAGTTGCTGAACGTTGAAACGGATTTTTTCCTTGACCTTCGGCGTGGCCTTGACCGCATCGCTCATCGCATTGAGAAACTTCGCATTGAGCAAATAGGCCGAGGCATTGAATGCGCCCGCCGGGTTGGATTGCCATGCCGGTGCGCTGAAGCGCTTGTCGTTCGCGGCCGGTGTGGATGCACCCATCGTGTTTTGCCACAACGTACCCAGCTCTTGCAGGTACGCGACCTGCAACGCCGCCATCGCGGCCGGATCGAGTTCAACTGCGGGCAACCCGGGAATGGCCGACTGGCTTCCTGGTGTCGAAGGCAATTGCAAAGGTTTCAGCAAATTCTGCCACTGGGTCGTATCGGCCAACTGGGCCATCCAGGCGGGCATTGCGGCAAGCGGATCAGGTCGAGTCATGCGAGGCTCTTCGTTTCAGGTATCGTTGCGGTTTATCGGAGTCGAACGGAATCAACATGTATTTGTATCTGGTAGCCATCGCCTGGGTGTACGT
>CAILRJ010000081.1 GCA_903836575.1 uncultured Burkholderiales bacterium | reverse complement strand
CTGTTCCCCGGCAAACGCCGGTCCGAACCAACGTCCCGCATCCATGCTGGTCAGCACGCTCGCGTTGGTCGTTGACACTGCGCCGGTGCCTGCGACAGTGCGACCGAACTGCTCGTCATGCATCAGAATCGGCACGCCATCCAGCGACAACATGACATCAAACTCGACAGCACGAAACCCGTGCGCCAACCCGCACTGCATTGCTACCAAGGTATTTTCAGGCGCCAGCGACCCGCCACCGCGGTGCGCGACAACGCGAGGAAACGGCCATGCGGTTTTCATCTGTATTCTCCCGTAATTGTAGTGAGTGTAATTGGTCTGCCGACCTCAACCTGACTTTCCGGAAACAAGATCACCCATGCCCAACAATCTCATGCCTTCAGCCCTCTCTCATTTGCGCATCCTCGACCTGACGCGCGTTCTGGCCGGTCCGTGGTGCGGGCAAACTTTTGCCGACCTGGGTGCCGATGTCATCAAGATTGAACGACCCGGCAGCGGCGACGACACCCGCGCCTGGGGACCTCCTTACCTGCGCGATGCCGACGGCAACGACACCACCGAAGCCGCCTATTATCTCGCTGCCAATCGTGGCAAGCGCTCGGTGACGGTCGATATCACAACGGCTGAAGGACAGCAAATTATCCGGCAACTGGCAGCACAATCGGACGTCGTGCTGGAAAACTACAAGGTCGGTCAACTGGAAAAATATGGCCTGGACTACGCGTCCCTGAAACAGGTCAAGCCCGATCTGATCTATTGCTCGATCACCGGCTTCGGCCAGACCGGACCATACGCACACCGTCCTGGCTACGATTTTATTATTCAGGGTATGGGCGGCTTCATGTCGGTCACGGGCGAGCGCGACGCGCTGCCCGGTGGTGGTCCGCAAAAAGCAGGCATCGCGATTACCGACCTGATGACGGGCATGTATGCCAGCGTCGCCGTACTCGCGGCGTTGAGTCACCGCGACCGCACCGGAGAAGGTCAGGCCATTGACCTCGCATTGCTCGATGTGCAGGTCGCCATGATGGCAAACATGGGCACCAATTACCTGGCCAGTGGCGACATCCCGCAGCGCTGGGGCAATGCCCATCCAAACATCGTGCCCTACCAGACCTTCGCCACTTCCGATGGCCATCTGATCGTCGCCGCAGGCAATGACCGTCAGTATCGCAAATTCGTCACTGCCGGCGAGTGCCCGTGGCTCGCCGACGATCCGCGCTTTGCCACCAATCCGCTGCGCGTCCAGAATAGAGCCGCGCTGGTGCCATTACTGGCAGACATGGTGACCAAGTACACCAAGGAAAAATGGCTGGACCTGCTTGATGAAGCCGGCGTACCGTGCGGCCCGATCAATAATCTGCAAGAGGTATTCGATAACCCGCAAGTCGTAGCACGCGGCTTGCAAGTCGATTTGCCGCATCCCGCCGGAGCCGGTGCCAGACTGATCGGCAGTCCGATACGGATGTCACAGACACCCCCTGCCTACCGTTCTGCCCCTCCCTTGCTGGGACAACACACGGACGAAGTGCTCAGCAGTTTGCTCGGCTATTCGGAAACACAGTTGGCGCAATTACGTGAACGGGATGTGTTGTAGCGGACCTTCCCGCCATGCTAAGGTGCCTCTCCTGACACCTGACTCGTTGCCATCATGACAAAAATCCTCGGTATCGTCGCTCTGCTCGTTTTTATTGTCCTGCCGCTGGGATTGCTGGCAGCCGGACAAATGGGGCTATTGAGTGGCAAGCGACCCACAGACCTTGGCTTGCATGGAGCAATGCTCAAGCCGCCGGTGTTGACTTCATCGAATGTCGTGTCGAGTTATGCCGGTTTGCAGCCACACACTGACTATCACGTCATTGCTCCGATCCAGTACACGGGCGATGGCAAGACAGCGTTCCGCAAGCTCGCCGACCTCATCGCGAAAATGGACGGCGTCACGGTCATTACCTCCGACCCGGGCTACTTGTATGCCGAATTCCAGACCCGGCTGCTCAAATTTGTCGATGATGTCGAATTTGTCCTCGACGAGCCAGCCGGCGTGATCCAGATGCGCTCTGCGTCGCGGCTAGGCATCAAGGATCTGGGAGCCAATCGCCAGCGGCTTGAAACCATCCGAATGCGTTTCAACAGCCAGTGATTAATTCGATTCCTTGATCAGCCTGCCGCTGCCGGGCTGAATCGGGCGCGCGTTCATCGGATACAATCGCGCAAAAATCGCCATCTGCTGCGCGGACAACTGGATCGGTTCTTTCATCACCAGCCACAGCACCCCTTCGACACATGGCGGCGACGTGAGTGATCCCATGTAAGTGTAGTACTCGCGCTGCACCGGCAACATCTGGTTCATATCGATGGTCATCGATGACGAGGTCGCCTCATTTTTTTCTAACGGCAGGTTATTCCAGATAGTTTGAACTAACGGGCTCGCCGCCCCATCGGTAATCATTGCGGCTATGACAGCCAGCTTGCCATCCGCATTTTTGTGTACCAAATGCACCACCATCGAAAAACTCCGGCCATTGATGCGCTCTTCCGAAGGCCGATGAAAGTGGAACTGGACCAGCTCGTACATTTTTCCGCCGACGGTGATGGTGTTGCCCGCACCCAAGTTGACTTGAATGGTGTGCCCATTATCGAGAACGCTAAAACGGGCCGGCTTGTAATCGATACCGATCGGCTCCAGGTCAACCCGGATACCATCGCGAATATCAATCGGTGACTGACGCTTGCCGCTCTCGCATTGTGACCAGGCCGGGTTGATACGTCCCCATTGCAGCGGACCGTTTTCACCCTCGTAATCCCAGTGTGTCGCATGCGGCATCATCACTACCGGCTCAGCCGGAACGACCCTGGGCCGGGGCACGGCACGTGGCCTCTGTGCCGCCTGGCGCGCCGCAATATTGGCCTTTTCGAGGCGGGCGAGACTTGCCTTCAGACGCACGCCCAGCTCCTCTTCGCGCTGTGCAGCATCCCTCGCAAGCGTTCGCTCCGCGCCCGACATCGGTGGCTCCTTGATGACCGACGGCGGCTTGACCGGTTGATTTACCTCCTTGATGGCAGCGGCCACGCTACCTGGCTTGGCGCCATGATCAGATGCCGCGGCAGGCTTGGTGGCCGGCTCTGCAGGCTCGGCAGCATGCACCAGTCCAACGAACAATAAACTTCCGAGTAATAGTGAAACAGCGCGCATAAGACACCTGCAAAAAACGAACGTATCTGTATAACGACCCGCTAACCAGTTACTTGAACGCAATATGATCAGAGAGCGCAATTAAAAAAGCACCCGAAGGTGCTTTTCTTGTCATGCGCTCATGATTGATGCAGGCCTGAGCCCGCAGTCAATTAAAACTTGTGGCGGATGCCGACGTTGAATGCTTTGTCGCCCGAACCATCAGACGTTGCATCGCTAACAACGTATTTTGCGCCGTTGTCGTTACTGATGCGTGAATAAGCCGTGTACAGGTTGGTACGCTTCGACAATGCATAGGTATAACCCAGTGCGTATTGCTTGGCATCCTTGTTTGCAGCTGTCTTGTCGTTGCGAAGAATGTACGAAGCCATCACTGAGCTAGCGCCGAATGGGACGGTTACACCAACTAAGGCGCTATCCGCATTGACCAAGGCATCGTCTTTGGTCTTGCCGTAGCCAACTGCCAGCGTAGCAACATTGAAGTTGTACGAGAAAGTCGCCTGGGTGAATTTCGTGGTGTTGGTGTCCGTGTCGTTAGCGACGCGCTCGTAGACAAGCTTGCCGATGATAGGACCATTGGAATAGCCAAGCGAACCGCCGATGGTGCGGGCAGCTGCATTGTTGCCCGGCTTTTCGCCAAAACCATAAATGGCTTCAGCAGTGATACCACCCATTTCAGGAGCAACGAACTTGAGCGAATTGTTGACGCGGGTTGCGCCAATGATGAACAGATTGGTTGACGAACCAGCCAGGCCTGTACCGAATGGATCGATTTCATCCAATGCGGTAAACAGCGGGTTGTATTGACGACCCATGGACACGGTACCGAAACCACCGTTCAGGCCCACCCATGCTTGACGACCGAATGCCAGTCCGCCTTGGCTGAAACCGCCGGTATCAGCAGCAATACCCGTCTCCAGTTGGAACATGGCTTTCAAGCCGCTACCCAGATCTTCGGTGCCCTTGAAACCAAGACGGCTGCCGGATTGAACTCCGTTTGCCAATTTGGTAACGCTACCTGTAGCGCCGCCCATTTCACGGGTAATACCCATGTCGACAATACCGTACGTGGTAATGGAGCTTTGAGCTGAAGCAACACCGGCAAATGCGCCAAAAATTGCCAGAACGAGTAATGATTTTTTCATGATTGATCTCTGGGTTTGTTAAAAAATGTTCGCCTGGAAAACGATCAACAGTCCCTGTGACTGCCTCCCCTCTTCTGACGGACTTATTTACTGCTTATTGGCGTGTATTTTTTATTTATTTGTAAAACACTACATCTCTGGTTATTTATCAACCCCTAACCAAAGTTGTCGATTCAGTTCATCGACTGACTCATCAAAATGCGCCAGAACTCATTAAAAACCCCACCAAATTTCAATGGATTTGAACTTTTATCACCAGCCGGAACGAACAAATCGAATTTTACATATTTCGTAGCAGAACGGCGGGATTTGAGGCGTCGAAAGTACGCAGGTCAGGTAGGGGAAAAATATCCCCACGAATTAAAGTTGGTAAATAATTAATCAATACGACTAAAATTTGGCTGTCTGAACAAATATAAAACCTGGATAGCTTACGGAATTGGTTGTCCACTATGCGGAAAGCACTGCCTGCTAAAAACAAAAAGGTTTAGAAATCAACGCCGCAATAGGGGAATCGAGATTCACGGACTCTTCTCGACAGCGCAGTCACTTTGTATTGGTAGTGGCAATGGTTTCTCTTGGGTTGTGTCGACCGGTTAAAAATAGCCACTCAAAAAAAACTCAAAAATAATCACTCTCCAGATGACATTTTGCAGCGGATTTACAACACTTTTCTGCGAAAACAAGACCGACGTTAAAAAGCAAGAATTTTTCACTGTCTTGAATCACCCGATTTAGAAAAAGTGACTACCGCAGGGTCCTCAAATTCACATTCACTTGCCCTGCCTCAGCATAGCAACTCAGCCAACGAGAGGAGATGCAATATGAACCGACCTACGGGCTACGGTAAAATGTTTCATCTTCATTATTCCGACATTGAACGCCCTCCATGAGCAAAGATCCCAACAGCCTAGTCGCGGCAGATACGGCGCCGACCTCCAACTTTTTGCGCAGCATCATCGACGCCGATCTGGCAGCACAAACCCACGCGGGTCGCACGGATGCCGCCGGACTGCCGTTGCCTCAGGTAATTACGCGTTTTCCGCCAGAACCGAACGGCTATCTGCACATCGGGCACGCCAAATCGATCTGCCTCAATTTCGGACTGGCGCGCGACTACCAGGGCCGTGCCCATCTGCGATTTGATGACACCAACCCGGCGCGTGAAGACCAGGAATATGTCGACACCATCCTCGATTCGGTCAAATGGCTGGGATTCGACTGGACCAGCAATGGTCAGGAGCATCTGTATTACGCCAGCGATTATTTCGACCGGCTTTACAACATGGCTGAATATCTGATTACTGCCGGACATGCGTACATTGACAGCCAGCCAGCTGACGAAATGGCGACCAACAGAGGCAGCTTCAGTGAGCCGGGCAAGAATTCACCATTCCGGACACGCTCGGCAGCAGAATCACTGGAGCTGTTCCGACGCATGAAGGCCGGCGAGTTTGCCGATGGCCTGCACATCCTGCGCGCCCGCATCGACATGGCATCTCCCAACATGAACCTGCGTGATCCGGCGATGTACCGCATCCGCCATGCCCACCATCACCGGACCGGTGATACCTGGTGCATCTATCCGATGTACGACTTCACACATCCGATCTCGGATGCGCTGGAAAACATCACGCACTCGATTTGCACGCTCGAATTTCAAGACCACCGTCCGTTCTATGACTGGCTGCTGGAACGCCTGGCCGAAGGGGGTTACTTTAAAAAACCGCTGCCGCGCCAGTATGAATTCGCCCGCCTGAACCTGACCTACGTCATCACCAGCAAACGCAAGCTGCGCGAACTGGTCGAAGAACACATTGTCGATGGCTGGGACGACCCGCGCATGCCGACCATCGTCGGTTTGCGACGGCGTGGCTTCACCCCCGAATCGCTGCAACTATTCTGCGAGCGATCTGGCGTGACCAAATCGGATAGCTGGATTGACATCGGCACCCTCGACGGCTGCCTGCGAGAAGACCTCGATCCGAAAGCGCCGCGTGCAACGGCTGTCTTGCGGCCGCTCAAACTGATCATCGACAACTTCCCTGCCGGTGAACTCATCGCCTGCCAAGCCCCGGTCCATCCACACTTCCCCGAGCGCGGCAACCGCGACTTCCCCATTTCCGACACCTTGTGGATCGAACAGGAAGACTTCATGGAAGTGCCCACCAAAGGTTATTTCCGGCTATTTCCCGGGAACAAGGTCCGTTTGCGCTATGGCTTCGTGGTCGAATGCACTGGCTGCGACAAGGATGCCGAGGGCAATGTGATCGCCGTGCATTGCAATTACTTCGCCGACAGCAAATCAGGTACCGAAGGTTCGGCCAACTACAAGGTCAAGGGAAACATCCATTGGGTGAGCGCGGCGCACGCGCTGCAAGCCGAAGTGCGCCTGTACGACCGACTATTTACCGACGCGCAACCGGATGCCGGTGGCAAGGATTTCAAGCTCGCGCTCAATCCGAACGCCAAAGAAGTCGTCGCGGCATGGGTCGAACCCGGCCTCGCCACCGCACAAGGCGATGACAAGTATCAGTTCGAACGGCACGGTTACTTTGTCGCCGACCGGCACGACTCGCTTGCCGGACACCTGGTATTTAACCGCATCACCACCTTGAAAGACAGCTGGGGCAAGTAAGCCGGCAACCCTCATGACACTCGCCACATGGATCACTTTTGTCATCGCCGCCTGCATCATCGCCATTTCGCCGGGCTCCGGTGCGGTACTGTCGATGTCGCATGGTTTGTCGTACGGGGTGAAACGCACCAGTGTCACCATCGCCGGCTTGCAAGCCGGCTTGCTGATGATCCTGGTGATTGCCGGAGCCGGCGTTGGATCACTGCTGCTGGCCTCCGAAGTCGCCTTCAATGCGGTCAAAATCGTGGGCGCGCTCTATCTGATTTATCTCGGCATCAGCCAGTGGCGTGCCAAGGTTGATGTCGATGACACCCGTCCCCACTTGTCAGCAGCTGCCGATGTGCCAAGCTGGCGCAAGCGACTGATGATCGGATTCCTGACCAATGCCACTAACCCGAAAGGCATCATTTTCATGGTTGCCGTGCTGCCGCAATTCATCACCAGCACTGCAGCGCTGTTGCCGCAATTAATTATTCTGGGAATCACCATGTGTGCGATCGACCTGATGGTGATGCATTCTTATGCCTTCGCGGCGTCATCAATGCAGCGTTATTTCCGCGATCCGCGCGCCATGAAAAAACAGAACCGGTTTTTCGGCGGAGTGCTGATGGCGGTCGGCGCAGCGCTGTTCTTCGTCAAGCGTGGCACTAGCTAAATTGACGGTTCAGCTTTCAGGAAGCGTTGGACCCGCATCGAATTGTCTCGGGTTCCTGCCTGTGATGCCGGCATAAAACCGACGGATTTCGACCATGTCAGCGTCGATATCCCCGCTAGGCTCAAACAGCCGTCCTATACCTCCAACCTTGCGCCCGAAGTCGAGGAATGCCATCGCAACGGGCACTTGCGCTCCCAGTGCAATGTAATAAAAACCGGTTTTCCAGTGAGTGACTTTATTTCGAGTTCCCTCCGGCGGCACAATCACGGCCAACTGTTTGCTGCGCGCGAACGCGTCGACGGTATCCTGCACCAGGTTGCCCGCCTTGCTACGTTCGACTGCAATGCCACCAAGCCAGCGCATCAGTGGTCCGAAAGGCATGGCAAACAGACTTGACTTTCCCATCCAGTAAATCCGCATCCGCAAGACCGAGCAGACCATCAACGTCACCGGGAAGTCCCAATTACTCGTATGGGGCGCGGCAATCAGTACAAATTTCGACACTGCCGGTGCGGTACCTTCCACCTTCCAGCCCATTAGCCTCAGGATAAAGATAGACATCCAGCGCAGAAGGACGTTGACGACAGGGGTCTCGAAGATCGTAGTGTGCATAGAAAATCAGTAAAAAAATTACGCGGCGTAGTGATACGAAAGCCCATTTCCGGCCAGCGAGAGACTACACGAAGTCGTTGCACTAGAGTACTTGTGCCCACAAGTAACACTGTCATCACGCAACCCGAGGCAATTCAGCGCTCAAATGACTACCAATAGTTACTAAGTGTTATGATTTTCATCAAATTCTCATCGCGCAACAATGTGGCGCGTCGTCACCTGCCACACGCTCATGCACCGGACTTTACGGAGACAACACAGCCATGCCCCAGCAAAGCGCCCCCCAAGCCTGGATGAAACCGCCATCCCGTATGGCATTCATCAAAGGCAACCTGACGACGATACTGATCTGGCCCGTCGGTTGCCTGATCCTGGCAGTGGCGATCTGGAGCATCACACTGTCGATCATCAAATCCGATCATGAATTCATAGAACGAAATGCACGAAAAAATGCCTCGTATATCGCCACCTCATTTGCCCAGCACCTGACGCGCTTGCTTGATCAGGCCGATCAGTCAGCGCTCCACCTGCGCCTGGACTGGCAGCAAAGCAAAGGTCAATTGCTTCTCGATAATCAGCTTGGCCAAGGACTGTTCCCGCACAATGGCTTGCTTTCGGCAACGATTATTGACCGCAAAGGTAGCGTGGTCACGAGCACCCGCAGCATCAAGGCAGGTGCGAGCGTGGCGAAGATGGCGTATTTCGTCGCCCAGCGCGATGCGACTGAGGACCACCTTCACATCGCCCAGCAGCTGTCTGCCGGGCTGTTCGACAAACCCACGATACAACTGTCACGCCGCTTGCAAGATGCTCGCGGCGCATTCAACGGTGTGATCGTGATTTCGGCTGAGCCGGCTTATTTCACTGCTTTTTTTGACAGTGCCAGTCTGGGACAGGCTGACTTGCTCGCCGTGACCGACAAGCAAGGCACGATGCGCGGCTCGCGTATCGGCAATACGCTGTATCCGTCCGACAGTCCGGCGATTCGCCATATGCCGCTGCGCACTCCGGTACAACGCGGGATTATCAAGGCGTCCGATAGCACCATCTTTGCCGATGGCGAGACACGCTATCTGGCATGGCAAGCGCTGGCGGCCTACCCTTTCGTGACGCTCATCGGCTTATCCGAACAACAATTACTGGCACCTTACATTGCGACCTGGGACACCTACCGGCAAGCGGCAATTAGCGCTTCCGCGTTCCTGATAGCACTATCGCTGATTGGCATCATCATGTCGGTACGGATGGCGCAGCGCCACTACCAGTCGGAAGAGGTCAAACGGACTTACCGGATAGCCACCGAGGGTGGTAACGAAGGGTTTTACATGCTGCGGGCAATCTTCGATACCGAACAGCATCTGGTCGATTTTCTGATTGAAGATTGCAATGAGCGTGGCGCATTGTTGATCGGCAAGCTGCGGGAACATCTGATCGGCTCGCGCTTTACCGAACACAACGATGGTATTTCGCTAAAAATCTGGTTCGGCGTATTCCACAAAGCCATGCAAAGCGGCTTTTACGAAGATGAATTCGAAGTAGTCGATAGCGGTCCGCTGCGCGGTACCTGGCTGCATCGCCGTCTGGTGCGCGCCGATACGGGACTGGCGATGACGTTGCGCGATGTTTCTGCCATCAAAAATCACAACAATGAACTCAGCCGGGTCGCCAACGAAGATGCCCTCACCGCCCTGCCAAGTCGCCACTGGCTAACCGGATTCCTGCCGGCTGCCATCGAGCGCAACGCCAAGGCGGGTAGCATGCTGGCACTGCTATTCGTCGACCTCGATGGGTTCAAGAGCGTCAACGACACCCTGGGACACGCAGCCGGCGATGAGCTGTTGCAACAAGCAGCCAGACGCTTGCAATCGGTACTGCGCCCCGGCGACCACGTCGTCCGGTTAGGTGGCGACGAATTCACGGCCATCCTCGAACCCATCATGTCCGAAAACGATGCGACCCGCGTTGCCGTGCGTATTGTCGAAGCATTTAACCGACCGTTCATCCTCAGCCAGGGCATCAAATCGGTCGGCACCTCGGTCGGTATCAGCCTGTTTCCGCGCGACGGAAATGAGTCGGACGCGCTGCTCAGGAATGCCGATACTGCAATGTACCGCGCCAAGTCGGAAGGAAAAAACCAATACCGGATGTACGAAAAGGACGGCGCACCTGATTAATCGCCCTCTAGCGCGTCACGAAGTGCGATCGGGTAGATGCCGATAACTGCGTCTCGTACCAATGCACCAGATGATCGAAGCGCGCCAACTGGTTTGCCGGCAATGATGGCGCCGGACTACGCAACAAAGCCGGATCAAACGGTTGTCCCAGCCGGCGCAATTCGTAATGCAAATGCGGGCCGGTGGCCAGGCCGCTCATGCCGACCGTTCCCAGCAAGTCCCCCTGATGCACCGCCATGCCGGCCTTCAACCCCTTGCTGAACCCCTGCAGATGACCGTAGTAGGTCGACAACCTGTCGGCATGACGGATCAGCACCAGTTTGCCGTAGCCACCGCGCACGCCGACGAACTCGACCACGCCATCGGCCGTCACCCGCACGGGCGTACCCGCCGGTGCCGCAAAATCGACGCCGGTATGGGCCCGCCATATTTGCAGGATCGGATGAAAACGCGCCACCGAATAACCCGAAGTCTTGCGTGAAAAGGGAATTGGCGATTGCAGGAAAGTCTGCTGTACCGGATGACCATCGGAGCCGTAATACTGCCGTTCGCCGGCAGCCACGTCATCAAACAGGTAAGCCGTATGCGTGCGCTGCGGTGTCATCAACCGGGCTGCGAGGATGCGGCCCGGCCGGCCGATCTGTCCTTCATCGAACTGCATTTCAAACAGCACCGTGCCCTTGAATCCCTGCGTCAGGTCACGGTGAAAATCGAGTTCTCCCGAAAACAGTGCCACCATCTGGTCAACGATTTCCTCCGGCAGACCGATCGTGTCAGCCGCTACATAAAGCGCGCCACCGGACAGCTCCGGCGGCTGCTCGCCGTCGCGGGTGGCCTCACGGATGCGCAGTTCGCCCTCAATCATCCTGGCCATCAGCATCTGCCGTGCTGACACCGAATAGAACACGGCCAGCGGCGTATGGATGCCCGTCCATTCGATCCAGACTTTGCTGCCGCGTACCGGACGCTGCGGCCAGTCGAGGCGATCGGCCCGCGTCAGACGCGCAGTCCAGGCATTGTCCGGCGTCTGGGAACGCGCCAGGATAGTTTGCCAGGTGTCGTTCGGCGCCACCAGGATCGGTCCGCTCCAGCTCGTTTGCTGCGAGTTGATGTCCGGTACGCCGTCGTAGAGAAAATCCTGCGGTGCAGCCGTCATCGCACTGCCGGTTCGTCCGTCGTCCATGCCGAACGACACGACTTCGAGCACCGGCGCGGCGGTCGCCCCCGTGAGCGGTACCAGACAGCATGACAACAGCATCAAAAAGGCAAATTTTCGGAACAGCAAATCAATTGATCGCACGACGATGTCTTTCGGGTAGATCGAGGCGGCCTATGCTAGCGCGATTTTCCGGTAGCAGTTTGATATTGCCCTCAGTGTTCGCTCTGTTTGCGATTAAAATTCCCCGCACCAGACAGACTGCACACCGAAAGGCTTTTTCATGCATGACAACGAATGCCCTCCCGCTGCAGCCGATGCCGTTGCACCCGACTGGCCGCTACCGCGTGATGCAATGCAACCCGATGACCCGCTGGCCGAATGTCTGGTCACGCTGACCCGGCTGCGCAACCAGCCCCATTCGCGCCAGACGCTGACGGCCGGTCTGCCACTGGAGAACAACCAGCTCACGCCCGAGCTGTTTATCCGGGCAGCGGCCCGCGCCGGCCTGTCGGCGCGCATCGTCAAGCGTGCGCTACCGCGCATCAGCCAGCTGACGCTGCCGGCGGTCTTGCTGCTCAAAGATGGCCAGGCCTGCATCCTGACCCATAAAGGCAACGACGGCACGGTACGCATCATCCAGCCCGAATCCGGCGATGGCGAGCTCGAGATCAATGCCGACGTCCTGCAAGCATCCTGTACCGGCCATGTGATTTTCGTGCGGCCGATGTTCAAGTTCGATGCCCGCGCCGACAAAACCGACACACCCGCCGGTGGCCACTGGTTCTGGGCACCGCTGCGGCAATCGTGGCGCATCTATTCCGAAGTGCTGATCGCATCCTTTCTGGTGAACCTGTTTGCGCTGGTACTGCCGCTGTTCACGATGAACGTCTACGATCGCGTGGTACCGAACCAGACCTTCGAAACGCTCTGGGTGCTGGCCATCGGCGTGGCCATCGTCTTCGTTTTCGACTTTGCGATGCGCAGTTTGCGCGGCTATTTCATTGACGTCGCCGGCAAGAAAATCGATATGGCGTTGTCCTCGGCGATCTATGAAAAAATCCTCGCGATCCGCCTGGCGGTGCGTCCCAAGTCGGTTGGCGGCTTTGCCAACAGCCTGACCGAATTCGAATCCTTCCGCGAATTCCTGACCTCGGCCACCATCACCACACTGATCGACCTGCCGTTCACACTGCTCTACTTGCTGATCATCTGGTGGATAGGCGGGCCGCTGGTGCTGGTACCCATCGTCGCGATTCCATTGATCCTGATCCCCGGCATGCTGCTGCAACGGCCACTGGCACGCGTCATCAACCAGACCTTCACGGTCGGTTCGCAACGTCAGGCCACGCTGATCGAAACCCTGGCCGGGCTAGACACCATCAAGGCCATCTCGGCCGAAGGCCCGGCCCAGCGCCGCTGGGAACAGCTGGCCGGACAAATCGGCAAGCTCAGTTTGCGCGCGCGCCTGCTCTCGGCCGCCAGCATCAATGCCGGCGTGCTGATCCAGCAACTGGCCAATGTCGCGCTGATCATCGTCGGGGTCTATCTGATTGCCGACAAGTCCTTGTCGATGGGGGCACTGATCGCCTGTACGATGCTGGCCGGCCGCACACTGGCACCGCTGTCGCAAGTGGCCGCGCTGGCAACGCGCTTTCATCACGCCCGCACCGCGCTGATCGGACTCGACCGCATCATGAATTTGCCGGTCGAGCATCCGCCCGGCAAAAGTTTCGTGCACCGGCCTGACTTCCAGGGCGGCATCGAATTCCAGAACACCAGCTTTGCCTATCCTGAACAACCGGTCGAAGCCCTCAGCAAGATCTCGTTCAAGATCGCAGCGGGCGAACGGGTCGGCATCATCGGCCGCATCGGCTCCGGCAAATCGACCATCGAAAAACTGATCCTCGGCCTGTACCAGCCAAGCGATGGCGCGATCTGGATCGACGGCGTCGACCAGCAACAGATCGATCCGATCGACTTGCGTCGCCACATCGGTTACGTGCCACAGGACCCGGTACTGTTTTTTGGCAGCATCAAGGACAACATTGTCATGGGCGCACCGCATGCCGACGATGCCGCGATGCTGCGGGCAGCCGACATCGCCGGCGTCACCGAATTTGTCAATCGTCACCCGCAAGGTTTTGATCGTGCCGTCGGCGAACGCGGCGATGGTCTCTCCGGTGGCCAGCGCCAGTCGGTCGCGATTGCCCGCGCGCTGCTGCAAGACCCGAACGTGCTGGTACTGGACGAACCGACCAATTCGCTCGACAACCGTTCCGAAGATAACTTCAAGACCCGCCTGTCGCAGCAACTCGGCAACAAGACTCTGATCCTGATCACCCATCGCGCCTCGATGCTGACACTGGTCAATCGTTTGCTGGTGGTCGAAGGCGGACGCATCATTGCCGATGGACCGAAAGAGCAAGTACTGGAAGCCTTATCCGGAGGGAAGCTGCATGTCGCAAAAGTCTAATCCGCCACCATCGAGCTGGAACAGCAAGCTGCAGCAACTGGTGCTGCCGGCCGGCACCGACGATGCCGAGCGGCGTGCCGATATCGAATTCATGTCCGACAGCAGTGCCGCACTGGTTACCGGTGCGCCGCGCTTCGGCTCGCTGATCATTCGCGGCGCAGTGCTGTTCGTCCTCATCGCCGTGGTCTGGGCCGCCTTTGCACCGATCGATGAAATCACCATCGGCGAAGGCAAAGTGATTCCATCCGGCCGGGTTCAGGTAATCCAGAATCTGGAAGGCGGCATCGTCGGAAAAATCCCGGTCCATGTTGGCGACCTGGTGCAAAAAAACCAGATCGTGCTGGTGCTCGACAAGACCCGTTTTTCCTCGTCGGTGGATGAAGTCACGGCGAAATACGAGGCACTGCAGGCCAGGATTGCACGCCTGACTGCCGAGACCTCCGGCAGCGCTTTTGCCGCCCCGCCGGAACTGCTGCGCGACAACCCGAAAGTCGTCGGGGAAGAAAAACAGCTGTACCAGAACCGCCAGCGCGAACTCGATTCCGCGCTCACCGTGCTGCGCGAGCAAGCCAACCAGCGCATGCAGGAATTACGCGAAAAACGCGCCCGCCTGGTCCAGCTCGAAGAAAGCCAGCGCCTGGTCACGCGCGAACTGACAATCAGCAAGCCGATGGTCGCGCAAGGCGTGCTGTCGGAAGTCGAAGTGCTGCGACTGGAACGCCAGGTCAGTGATTTTCGGGGTGAAGCCGAAGCAGCGCGTCTGGCCATCCCGCGCATTGAACAAAGCATTGCCGAAGCCCGTGCCAAGGAAGGTGGACAACTCGCCAAGTTCCGTTCGGATGCCTCCACCGAACTCAATCTGGCCCGCTCCGAGTTCGAGCAATCGCGCGCCTCGGGCGTGGCCATGGCGGATCGACTGGCCCGCACCGAAATCCGCTCGCCGGTGGCAGGTCTGGTCAAGACGCTGGCTGTCACCACCGTCGGCGGCGTGATCCAGCCCGGCATGGAACTGATGGAAATCGTCCCGATCGAAAACAACCTGCTCATCGAAGCCCGCGTGCGACCGGCCGACATCGCCTTCCTGCATCCGGGGCAGGATGCTACCGTCAAGCTCAGCGCCTATGATTTTTCGATCTACGGCGGGCTCGATGCGACGCTCGAAAACATCACCGCCGACTCGATCACCAACGACAAAGGGGAAAGTTTTTATCTGGTGCGAGTACGCACGACCAAAAACAACCTCGGTCACGGTGACAAGAACCTGCCGATCATCCCGGGCATGACTGCCACCATCCATATCCGTACCGGCAAAAAAACCGTCCTGAATTATCTGCTCAAACCGGTCATCAAGGCCAAGCAGGAAGCATTGCGCGAGCGCTGATGCCGGTACAATCCGGCCATCATTTTTCTTGAAAGTTGCCGTGGCTGATTCCGCTGTCCTGCTCCAGTACCTGCTGCCCAAGCAAGCCATCACCTGGTTTGCCGGCAAAGTCGCCAACGCCGAAGCCGGCCGTATCACCACCGGCATCATCCGGCGCTTCATTGCGCGCTATCAGGTCAACATGGCCGAGGCAGCCAATCCCGACATCACCAGCTATGCCAGCTTCAATGCCTTCTTCACGCGGGCCTTGCGCAGCGATGCGCGACCGCTCGCCGACGCCGACTATATCTGCCCGGTCGATGGCGCCATCAGCCAGTTCGGTCCGATCGCGCGCGACCAGATTTTCCAGGCCAAGGGCCATGCGTACTCAACCACCGCGCTGGTGGGCGGCGATGCCGCGCTGGCCGAACAGTTCCGCGACGGCAGCTTCGCCACGATCTATCTCAGCCCCAAGGATTACCACCGCATCCACATGCCCTGCGATGGCCGGCTGCTGCGGATGATTTACGTGCCCGGCGAATTGTTCTCGGTGAACCCGGCCACCGCCCGCGGCGTGCCAGGCCTGTTCGCCCGCAACGAGCGCGTGGTCTGCGTCTTCGAAAGTGCCGCCGGTCCGTTCGTGCTGACGCTGGTCGGTGCCACCATCGTCGGCAGCATGGCCACCACCTGGCATGGCATCGTCAATCCGCCGCGCACGAAAGCGGTCCGCGAATGGCATTATGACGACCAGCAGATTTTGCTAAAAAAGGGCGACGAGATGGGACGCTTTTTGCTCGGCTCGACGGTCGTATTGCTGTTTCCGGCCGGCCGTGTGCAGTTCAATCCGGCGTGGAAACCGGTGCTGCCGGTGCGTCTCGGTGAAATCATGGGGCACGGCGCGTAAGGTGTTTTCCGCGCGGATCAGCGGCAAAGACTGGCGCTTCGATGTGCCCGACGGCGACACGCTGATGGACGCCGCCCGCTCCGCCGGCATCACCCTACCCAGTTCGTGCCGCAATGGCACCTGTCGTACTTGTCTGTGCCACCTCGACAGCGGCACGGTGCGCTACCGGGTCGACTGGCCGGGGCTGAGTGCGGATGAAAAAAAAGACGGCCGTATCTTGCCATGCGTTGCGGTGCCGCTGTCGGATGTAGTGATCGACGAGCCGCGCGCCAGCAAACAACCACGCTAAATCCTCCCTCCGAACCTTCAACGCCTGCGGCAAAAAATAGCTAAGAAAAAAAATCGACGACGTTGCTGAGCTGCAGCAAACCAACCAAAACTGCAAGGCTTATAACAATGCTACTCATCCAGTATTCTTCTGGACCACACCATTTCCAATAAGTAGAATACACATCATGAAAAGTGCCGATCTGATTCGCCTTCTCGAAAAAAAACGGTTTCGAAATCGCACGTGTCAGCGGCAGTCATCATCAATTACGAAAAACCGGCAGGCCTGGCGTGGTGACCGTCCCTCATCCCAAAAAGGATCTGGGCATTGGACTGGTCAAGGCAATTTTGAAACAGGCAGGATTGAAGGGGTAAGCGATGCGATATCCGATAGTCATTGAAACTGGCAGCGACACCACTGCCTATGGCGTTGTCGTCCCCGACTTGCCGGGTTGTTTTTCTGCCGGTGAAACGCTCGACGAAGCGGTCACCAACACCACCGAAGCCATCGAACTGCATATCGAAGCATTGCTCGCTGCGGGCGAGCCGATTCCAGCAGCTCATGCCTTGTCGGTGCACCAGAAAAACCCCGATTACGCCGGCTGGATGTGGGTACTCGTGGACATCGACATGAGCCGGCTCGAAGACGTCACCGAACGGATCAACATCACGCTGTCACGTCGCGCGCTGTTCATCATCGATGCAGCAGCAAAGCGTGCCGGTGAAAGTCGTTCCGCTTACCTGGCCCGCGTCGGAGTCACCGAAGCATCGCAACCCAAGCTCGCAAAATCAAGCAGGGTGCAATAGCCGAAGGGCATTGCACCAACAATCAACCGCACTAAATCACCCCCAACACCTTCAACCCCAACGGCAACAACAACGCCGTCATCACCCCCGACAAGCCCATCGCCAGTCCGGCAAACGCGCCCATTTCTTCACTGACCTGAAACCCGCGCGCCGTGCCGATGCCGTGGGCGGTGACGCCGAGCGCAAAGCCCATGACCTTGTGGTCGGTAAATTTCATCCAGGTCAGAATGGTGCGCGCCAGCGTCGCACCGAGGATGCCGGTGGCGATCACCATCACCGCTGTCAGCGACGGCAAGCCGCCGATTTTTTCGGCGATACCCATCGCAATCGGCGAGGTCACTGACTTCGGTGCCAGCGACAGGATGGTGACCGGCGAGGCACCCAGCGCCCAAGCGATGCCCATGGCGGTGGTGATCGCTGCCGTGCTGCCAGCCAGCATGCCGACCAGCAGCGCAAACCAGTCGCGCCGCAGTGCCGGCAATTGCTGGTAAAGCGGAATTGCCAGCGCCACCGTAGCCGGCCCCAGCAGAAAATGGACAAATTGCGCGCCATCAAAATAGGTCTTGTACGAGGTGCCGGTCAGCGTCAGCAGCAGCACCAGGATGGCTACCGCGATCGCTACCGGATTGGCCAGCGGATTGAATTTGGCGCGCTTGTAAATCAGCGTCGCGAGCTGATAGGCCAGCAAGGTTGCCGTCAGTCCCAGCAGCGGCGACGCTGCCAGATAGACCCAGATCTCGTTGAGCTTGGGCGTCATTTCTGCAAGGCCCTGACAACGGCCGCAGTGACTGCGATCGACACCACCACGCTGGCCAGCAGCGCCGTCGAAATCGGCAACCACTCGGCGGCGATCAGCCTCGCATGAACCATGATGCCGACCCCGGCCGGCACGAATAACAGCGACAGATGTCGCAGCAAACCCATTGACGTCGGTGCCAGTTTTTCGGCTTCGGCGGGCCGCAGCATCAGGTATCCCAGCAGCAGCACCATGCCGATCACCGGACCCGGGATCGGCAACGACAACGCATACGACAGGCCTTCGCCGAGGGCTTGAAACACCAGCAGCGTAGCGAACGTGGCGATCATGATGACTCCGGATTATTCAAAGAGGCAGAGTCTAGCATTCGTGCTCTTGCGGGCAACCGCAGACGGCCGCAGTAGAATGCAGTCCCCGATCTACCGGTCACATTGCATCTGCCATGACATCCATCCGCCTTTTCTGCATTCTGCCTTCACTGCTACTGGCCGTGGCAGCAGGCCGCGCACTCGCCGCCCCGGTCCTTGAAGACAGCATTGCCCAGCGCGCTGTCGCCTGCATTGCCTGCCACAACATTGATGGCAAGCGTGGCGCCGACGGCTACTTCCCGCGCATCGCCGGCAAACCGGCCGGTTATCTGGCCAACCAGCTGATCAATTTTCGCGATGGCCGGCGCGCTTATCCGCAAATGATCTACATGGTCAGCAACCTGTCGGATGCCTACCTGCACGAACTGGCCGATTATTTCTCGGCGCTGGAGGTGCCGTATCCGCCACCGCAACCGCTGACGGTCACGGCCAGCGTGGCTGCGCGCGGACAGGCGCTGGTGCTGCATGGCGATGCCGCACAAAACATCCCTGCCTGTATCGCCTGCCACGGCAGCGCCTTAACCGGTGTCACACCCGCCATCCCCGGCCTGGTAGGTTTGCCGCGCGATTACCTCGCCGCGCAATTCGGTGCCTGGCGTAACGGCACGCGCCACGCTGCCGCGCCCGATTGCATGGGCAAAATTGCCGTGCAATTGAGCACCGCTGACATTGGCGCGATCACCGCCTGGCTGGCGAGCCAACCGGTGCCTGCCGGTGCCAGGCCTGCCACCTCTCTGCCCGCACCGATGCCACTGTCCTGCGGCAGCGTTCCACAAGGATGACCACCATGAAACGATTTCTGCGTATCGCCCTGTTCCTGCTGCTGGCGATCCCCGCCTTGCTGATCGTAAAAGAATTCATCCGCAACCCCGGACACGATGCCGTCGGCGTACCGGTCACCGGTTCCGCGATCCAGGTTGCGCAAGGCAAATATCTGGCGCTGGCCGGCAACTGCATGGGTTGCCACACCATGCGCGGCGGTGCGCAATATGCCGGCGGGCGGCCGATCGCCACACCGTTCGGCACCCTCTTCTCACCCAATCTGACCCAGGACAGGACCAGTGGTCTGGGCAACTGGTCGGCTGATGATTTCTGGCGGGCGTTACACAACGGAAAATCACGCGACGGTAGCTTTCTGTACCCGGCTTTCCCGTACACCAATTACACCCGCATGACGCGTTCCGACAGCGATGCGATGTATGCCTACTTCAAGACGCTGGCACCGGTCGCGCAAGAGAACCTGCCGAACACGCTGCGCTTCCCGTACAACCAGCGCCCGCTGCTGGCGGCGTGGCGCGTGCTGTATTTCACACCGGGCACGCAGGAAGTCGATGCAAGCAAGTCGCTGGCCTGGAATCGCGGCGCCTATCTGGTCGAGGGCCCCGGTCATTGCAGCGCCTGCCATGCCAGCCGCACTACGTTGGGCGGCAGCCGCGGCGGACTCGACGGCGGCCTGATCCCGGTGCTGGACTGGTATGCGCCGTCGCTGACATCGAGCAGTGAAGCCGGTCTCGGCGACTGGCAGCAATCGCATATCGTCGACTTGCTGCAAACCGGCATCTCGCCCCGTGGTGCCGTATTCGGCCCGATGGCCGAGGTAGTCGGGTCCAGCCTCCAGCATCTGTCGGAACCGGACCTGCAAGCGATGGCCGGTTATCTGAAGTCACTGCCGCAAACCGGCGAGCCGGCCTTGCCACCGGTGGTGCTCGACGAGCGCACCCAACAGCTCGGCAGCAAGCTCTATGAACAGCATTGCGTCAGTTGTCACCAGGCCGACGGCAACGGTATCCCGCCGCACTATCCGCCACTGGCCGGCAACCGCGCCATCACGATGGAATCGGCCGTCAATCCGATCCGCATGGTGCTCAACGGCGGCTTCCCGCCCAGCACCGGCGGCAATCCGCGACCGTATGGCATGCCGCCATTTGCCGCCGTTTTGAGCGATGCCGAAGTCGCTGCAGTGGTGTCTTACACGCGGGCCACATGGGGCAATGCGCGAGCGCCCGTGACAGCCTTCGACGTCGCGCGCAACCGGGCCATTCCGGGCGACTGAAACGAGTCGGTTTTACCGCCGGTGGCGTGCTAATCTCTGCGTTTTCCGCCATTGGCTCCAGATGACTTCCTTGCCGCTTTCCGATGCCCTGCATGACATCCTGCAGGGCCCGTCCCGCCCCGACCTGATCCGCATTGAAATCCTGGCCGATCTGTTTGAAGCCAGCGCGCAGCGCACCCCCGACCAGGTCGCGCTGATCTTCGACCAGCGCCAGCTGACCTATGCCGAACTCGACGCCGCCGCCGACCGCATTGCGGCCGGTCTGATCGCTGGCGGCGTTGGTGCCGGCCAGCTGGTCGGCCTGTGGCTACCGCGCGGGATCGATCTGCTGATCGCCCAGCTCGGCATCGCCAAAAGCGGGGCCGGCTGGTTGCCGTTCGATGCCGATACACCGGTCGAGCGGATTGCGGTATGCCTCGAGGATGCGAAGGCCGCCGGCATCGTCAGCTGCCTGCACTTTGCACCGCAACTGATGAGTACCAGCTGCCCGGTCTGGACCGTCGAAAACCTGCTCGTCACCACCACCGACGCGCGCCGCAGCGACGTGCGCGCGCACGATCCGGCTTACGTGATCTACACGTCCGGCTCGACCGGCAAACCGAAGGGGATCGAGATCAGCCAGGGCGCAATCTGCCATTTTTTGCGCAGCGAAAACGCGGTGCTGGACGTGCGCGCAACCGACCGCGTCTATCAGGGTTTCTCAGTCGCCTTCGACATGTCATTCGAAGAAATCTGGATCAGCTATCTGGTCGGTGCCACGCTCTGGCTGGCGCCGAAAGAACTGGCCGCCGACCCCGACGCCTTGCCGCTGGCGCTGGCCAACAATCAGGTCACGGTGCTGCATGCGGTACCGACACTGCTGGCCCTGTTCAGCCACGACGTCGACAGCCTGCGCCTGATCAACCTCGGTGGTGAAATGTGCCCGCAAGCGCTGGTGGCGCGCTGGGACAAACCCGGCCGTGCACTCTTCAATACCTACGGCCCGACCGAAGCCACGGTCTCGGCCAGCCTGGCCGCACTGCAAGCCGGCGAGCCGGTAACAATCGGCCGGCCGCTGCCCAACTACGGCCTGATGGTGATCGATCCCGATCCGGCTCATGCGCTGACGCTGCTGGCGCGTGGCGCACTCGGCGAACTGGCCATCACCGGTCCGGGCGTGGCGCTCGGCTATCTGGGCCGGCCCGACCTGACCGCTGAAAAATTCCTCGCCAATCCGTGGTCGACCGGCGAGCATGACCGCCGTCTGTACCGCACCGGCGACCTGGCCCGTATCGACGAGCACGGCAATGTCGATTGCCTTGGCCGTACCGATTCCCAAGTCAAGATCCGCGGCTTCCGGGTCGAACTCGGCGAGATCGAAGCGGTGCTGGTCGAGCAAGCTGGTGTCGGCACGGCTGCCGTCCTGCTGCGTCAGGAAGCCGGTATCGATCAGCTGGTAGCCTTCCTCGTGGTCGATGCCGCAGACGGTCCGACAGCGGCCGTGCTGCGTGCCGCACTGATGCAGGTGCTGCCGCCGTACATGGTGCCGGGTCATTACGAAACCCTGCTCGAGATGCCGCGCCTGACGTCCGGCAAGATTGATCGCAACAGCCTCAAGGCACGTGCGCTGACGTTCGTTGCGGTCGATGCCGCGGCGTCAGATGCGCCGCTGAACATGGCCGAAGAAGCCCTGTTCGGCGCACTCGGCAAGTTATTTCCGGGCCAGCCGATCCGGCGCACGCTGGATTTTTTTAGCGACCTCGGTGGCCATTCGCTGTTTGCCGCGCGACTGGCCTCGGCCTTGCGCGCCGACCCGCGCTTTGCCCATGTGACCATCAGCGATATCTACAAGAACCGGCTGGTCGGACGCATCGCCGACGTGCTGGCCGAAGCACCGCCGGCGACCGTCGCGCCCGATCTGAACTGGACCCCGCCGGTGACCTGGCGACG
>CAILRJ010000080.1 GCA_903836575.1 uncultured Burkholderiales bacterium | reverse complement strand
TGGGCCACGGCCCGGCTATCCGCGCCGCTGGCATTCCTCACGCACTACTGACTCATTCAGCTTACGGAGAACACATGAACAAACTTTCCCTTGTCATCCTGATGACCCTCGCCGGCCTTGCCGGCACCGCCAACGCACAAAGTGCCAGCGGGATCACCGAGAGCACTGACGCGGCAAAGATCGCCGACATCGAGCAGCGTGCGCAGGCACTCGGCTACTCCTCATCGGCACCCGCTGCCGGAGCGATGATGCCCGGCGCCAAGCCGATGCACAAGATGGAATACGGCGACAAGCACCATGGCGACATGCATCACGGCAAGATGCACGATGGTAAAAAACATCACGGCAAGAAGCACCACCGCATGATGCGCGGAGACAAGGCTGCGGCAGCACCAATGCCAATGCCACCTGCAAAGCAGTAACAGCGCATGCCGGAGTGACGCCACGGGCGTCGCTCTGACCTGATTGTGCCGATCAGGCACCTGCCAACGGGCCTGCAACTGGTCTCGTTGAGTCAATCTTGCACTACACAATGGAATCTTGGAGGCGCTCCATTCTCGGACTCTTTGTCCTTCTGCTTCAACCCTCTGCTTCAATCCTCTGTACTACCGGCACCCGACCGGGGGACGATGTTTGCTTGCACGGAGTCTGCTTGAACATGGCAAGTGCGCGTGGCAGATATTTTATTTCTGCGTGATAGACACAACTTCCGGAACCGATCTCGGCTCTTCGATACTCACAGTGAGTTTCGATGAAGCTTGTCCGGCGTGCTGACAATCCGGCGCTAGCGGCCCATTTCATCGATCCCGATACGGCGACGTGCGCCGGATTTTTTGGATTGACCCATGCCTGCAATTTCTTCCCCTATTCCCCGTGTTCACTCTCCGGCTTTCGATCCCCCACCGGAGCTGCCCGCGCAAGGGCCGGGCAGTCCAGCGGGTTCAATCAGTGTGCCCCGGTTCATTTCGCGAATATGGGACGGTCTTAAAAACATTGGGCGACAACCGGTGATGGTCGCCGCTATTCCTGTCAATCGCACGGGCGTTGAGTGTGTCGAGAACGACAGCATCATTAAGGTCGGCAAATTCGGTGCGGTCGCGCAGGGACAACCGCTCCTTCAGCAAGACGTACAAATACATGCTCACATGGTGGCCGTCACGACCTCTGTTGATGGAAAAGAGGCACGCCACTATACAGTCGGACAGTCGCCGCCTGAAAAGACGTGCCGGGATTTTGTGCTGCAGGGTGTTCAGTCGGGACTGGGGTTGTTTCAGTTCGTGTCACGCAAAGCGCATCACGATCCCAAGGATTCGTCGCTCGAGCCCATGTCGGCAATGCTGGCGAGGTTGCTGAAGAGCGCCAAGGAAAACGGCGCGGATGGCCTGGCGCTGGATGAACGTTACAAATTGACGGGTATCGCTGAGAAAAAAAATGGCAAGGATGCGACGCGTTTTGATCTGACTATTGTCGACGCTAAGTGTGACGAACCGGTGATAATTCCACTAATGCAAGCCGGCCTGAAGTTCACCGACAAGTTGCTGCGCGAAGAACAGATCCAGCGGGCTGGCAAGTTGCTAGATCAGTGTTCAGAATCACCGTCGCTATCAGCAGATACGCCACCGCTTATCCTCAGCTCCGCCGGCCACGGTCGCAATGCGGTGTTGATGACATATCGGGAAATCGGCCGGCAAATCGACGAAAAAACCGTGACGGATAAAGCGAGTTTGGAGACGGCATTGCATGCTGTCATTTCGGAAGGCCGCAAGATCCGCAGTCCGTATTTTGTACATTCGGAGAAGCAGCTTGAGCAGTTGTACCTGGCCTTGGAAAAGAAGTTGCAACCAAAGACGGCGAGTCCGGTCGGCCCGAACGAGGGCACTACACGTCGGCGTTTGCAGCACGATACAGCACAGATATCCCGGAAGACCGTAGCGAATCAGCCTTCGTCCCCGATCGTTGAAGCTGGACTAGTCAGTGCTCACAAAAAAATCGCACTTTATCTGCCCGGTGCAAATATTCGTGCCGAGAATATTCTAGATATAAGAACAGAAAATAATAAAACAAAGTTAATTACAAAGTTCTTCGAGCGTATTTCGAAAAAAATAAATACGGTTGATGTGCATCAGGCAACGTGGCTCAATTCTTCTACTTATGATTATCTGATTGTGCTCGCTCTCCGTTCCATGAGCCTTATCGGTAAATCAATAGAGGCAAATACGTTATTGAACGTACTGATTAATAAAATTGGACCTGATAACAAGGAGAAGCGGATACATGCTTTCCGTGCTGCTCTCCTGGAGCCCGTGTTGTTATCCAAGCCTAAAGCTATCTATGAATCCTATTTTTTTCCCTGTAAAACACTGACTGATTTAACGATAAAAAAAATGGGCACCAATAAGGCTGCTTTGTTCGAGAAACAAAATGCTCTGTACCTGGAACATCGGCACACATCGAAAATTGACGTGCCGCTAAAGGCAATTTTTTCAAAAGAGGCGAAGGTTGTGTCATACCGTCAACGCGAGCATTTGTCAGCGACACTTGACCAATTACATCCCTGCTCGGTAAGCAGTAAGGAAGCACTTTATTTCGCTTCACAAGTGGAGCCGGAGCAATCCGTCTACGACGTCCATGTCGACTTTGCGAACGCCTTGCTAGGCGGCAGCTGGACGCATGATGGCTCGTTCGCGCAAGAAGAAGTCGCGTTTATTGAAAATATAGGGTTGGGTGCAGTCGCAAGCTGTGCGCAGGAAAAAGCCAAGTGGTTAAATGACTTCACCAATGACAATTTGCCGCCTGAGCAACGCCACGACGGAACAAGTTTCTTGACGAGGCACCCTGACAAGACGCCTGCTCCTATTTTGATTGAAGGTGCCGAAAGAGTGGCGCACTTTGTTAGTTATGGGCGCACTGCGGCAGCGATGAATAAATCCAGATTAACGGCGGATCAGAATTATAAAAAAACAGACGCTTGCCTGCCAACAAACTGGCTGGCGATTGCTGCACCGGATTCCAGAGGTAAAGTGAAAGGGAATTCCTGGAAAGACGCTTCGGGAGATCAGATTCGCGAGGCATTCGAGGATATTTTCTCGACCGCACACGCCGGATTTACGATGGCCAAAACCACTGCCGGGGAAAGCAGGACATTACGTATCAATACCGGCCAGCTGGGATGCGGCGTGTTCGGTAATAGCTTGGCTATTTCCACTGCGGCACAAATTCTGGCAGCGAAAATCGTGGGGGTGAACGACATTGTCTTTCACCATTATTCCGGCAAGGATAAAGGGCTACCCGAAAAGATCGAGGCGATTATTTCAGAGAAACTTCAGACCATGGATACAACTAACGGGACCGTGCAAGGTGCGATCGATGTGATTTTGCAAAGTAAGCGATTTCAGAAATTAATTAAATCCGTGTTTCCTTAGTTCGATACCATCCACTTTTTTTCGATCGCGCATCGCGACCCCGATCTGCTGCACGTTGCCAGCACTCCAAGGCAACGTGCCGCATCTCATTGCTCCGATCAACCGAACCCAATCGTCGCCACCACCGGCGTGTGATCCGAAGGCTGTTCCCATTTGCGCGGCACCTTGTCGATCACGCAGGACGTACACGCCGCCGCCAGTTCCTTCGACAGCAATATATGATCGATGCGCATGCCGGCATTGCGGCGGAACCCCATCTGCCGGTAATCCCACCAGCTGAACAATTTATCGGCCTGCTCGAACAGCCGGAACGCATCCGTCAGCTCCAGCGCAATCATGCGCTGGAAGGCAGCCCGTTCCGGTTCCGACACCAGGATCTGTCCGACCCACGCGGCCGGATCGTGGACGTCGCGGTCCTCCGGCGCGATGTTGTAATCGCCGAGCAAGGCAAATTTCGGATGCGCCGCCATCTCCAGTTCCAGCCACTGCTGCAAGCCATCGAGCCAGCGCAATTTGTACTGGTACTTGTCGGAATCCGGCGACTGTCCGTTCGGGATATACGCGCAGATCACGCGCACACCGGCTATGGTGGCGGCGATCAGGCGCTGCTGCTCGTCGGCAAAATGCGGGTTGTTGCGCACCACATCCGTCATCGGTTGCTTCGACAGGATGGCTACGCCGTTATAGGTTTTCTGGCCGCTGAAGGCAACGTGATAACCGGCTGCCTCGATCTCGGCCTGCGGAAATTTTTCATCGACGGTCTTGGTCTCTTGCAGACACAGCACATCGATGGGATTGTCGGCCAGCCATTGCAGGACTTGTGGCAGACGGACTTTGAGGGAGTTGACGTTCCAGGTGGCGATTTTCATAGGGCGTTGTGAGTAGAAGAGATGGCGTGGTTTTATCACAGATTGGAGTGAAGGCAGATTGCTGGTATGGGCGCTGGTTGCAGGTTTTGCCGATCGTCGCGAGCAATAGATATCGAGCTAGCGGCGTTGGCGTTGCCGTTCGATGCATTGGGTGAATGCTCTACGATAATTGCACCGTACGAAGCGGGTTTCGTACGGTGTGCATGGCCTGCTGCTCCACCGCGCACGGACCGAAAACATTGGCCAATTCCGTGCGTTTGGCGGCGCGTTTGCGTACCTAACTTACATGGCTAGAGTGCAAGGCTGATTGTCACTGCACATACGTCCACAACCGCGCCAGTTCAGCACTGCCATCACGCGCCTGCAGCGTTTTCAGGACAGTCGCCGCGCGCGCCTTGTTGCCGGACTGTTGCAGCGCGATGCCCAGATGCAGTGTGGCTTCGTCAGGATGTTTCAGTCCACCTTTGGCGATGCCTTGGTCAAGCAAAGCGATGGCACGCGGATAATCTTTTTGGCCGAGGTAGTTGGTGCCGATGTTGACCAGTGCGGTACCGGCGCTGGATTTTTGGGCGGCCGCTTCGCTACTGGTCAGTATTTTCTGATCCGCCGCGGACTGGCTGCGTGCCTGCGTGCGCAGCTTGGTGTGGCGCGCGCTCTGCGGGCCGGTGCCGAGCAGGTTGGCGGCATAGCCTTCGTCGAGCACTGCCAACGCTTCGGCCGGCAGGTTGGCCTGCAAGGCAAATTCGGCCAGGTCGGCGTAATCAAGTGCGTTGGCTAGCGTGCCGGTGGCACGCTGCAGGCGCAGCACGTCGAGCGTGTAGCGATCGGAAAAACCGGCCTGGCGCGGTATGCGGTTGATCAGGTCGGTCCAGTACGACGGCTTCGGATAGGTTTGCAGCAGGCGTTCCAGCGTCGCCACGTACAGCGCATCGTCGCTGGTCTTGCGGGCGCTGTCGGCCAGCATCTGCAACTGGATTTCGGGTGTGGCACGACCGGCCTGATCGTCGGCTTGCATGCTGGTTTTCAGGCTGGCGACGACGCCGGCATGGTCGTTGATCAGGTATTGCGATTGCACCAGCATCGTGGCGACCGACGCGCTGTTGCCGCCTTGCTTCTGGTAGCGCTGGGCCCAGACGATGGTCTTCGGATAGTTCTTGGCATTGTAAAAACTGCCGGTGACGCCTTCGATCAGTGTGAGCTGCTCGTCGGCCGGCAACCGACCGCTGTCGAGGATGCGGGCGAAGACGGTGCCGGTCAGTTCGGCATTGCCGGAAGCTGCAGCGGCAGCACCGCGCGTGCGGTCGACCGAGTAGATTTCGAATGGTGTGCGGTCGGGCAGGGCGTCGATGCTGTCGAGTTTGGCGAAGGCTTCGGCGTATTGCTTGGCCTGGATCATGACCTGCGCTTCCTGCAGCGGCTTGCCGACCACGGCGCGTACTGTTTCAGCGGCGGCCGGGGCTGGCGCGGGCGTTTGTGCATGGAGTGCCGGAACGCTGGTGGCGAAAGCCAATGCCAGCAGCGCTGACAGCAAATGGGAACGTGATTTCATGACGGGGTTTCCTGACGGGGTTTCCAGAATTGAAAACGGCGCTCGCAGTGCATTGAACATGCTCCGCGAACGCCGTAGTGAGTTGCCTTGAATTACTTCGCGGTGGTGACCCGATTTTGCAGGAAGGTCGTCAGCAGCGGTACCGGACGTCCGGTGGCACCTTTGGCGGCGCCGCTTTTCCAGGCGGTGCCGGCGATGTCGAGGTGGGCCCACGTGTATTGCTTCGTGAAGCGCTCGAGGAAGGCGGCGGCAGTGATGCTGCCACCACCCGGTGTACCGATGTTGGCCATGTCGGCGAAGTTGGACTTCAACTGTTCGTTGTAGGCTTCTTCGATCGGCATGCGCCAGGCGGTGTCTCCGGCGGTCTTGCCGGCGGCCAGCAATTCCTCGGCGAGGCCGTCATGGGCTTCGTCGTGACGGGTGAACAGGCCTGTGTTGTGGTTGCCCAGAGCGACCACGCAGGCACCGGTTAGCGTGGCGATGTCGACCACGGCGGACGGCTTGAAACGCTCGACATAGGTCAGCGCATCGCACAGTACCAGGCGGCCTTCGGCGTCAGTGTTGAGGACTTCGATGGTCTGGCCGGACATCGAGGTGACGATGTCGCCCGGACGGGTCGCGCTGCCCGATGGCATGTTCTCGCAGGTCGCGATGACGCCGATGACGTTGAGCTTGAGTTTCAGTTCAGCGATGGCGCGGAAGGTGCCGAGCACGGTGGCTGCGCCACACATGTCGTACTTCATTTCATCCATGTTGGCACCCGGCTTGAGCGAGATACCGCCCGAATCAAACGTGATGCCTTTGCCGACCAGCACTACCGGCGCATCTTTTGCCTTGCCGCCCATGTGTTTGAGGACGATGAATTTCGGTGGCTCGATGCTGCCATTGGTGACCGACAGGAAGCTGCCCATCTTGAGTGCTTCGAGTTGCTTGCGGTCCAGCACTTCGATGCCAAGTTTGAATTCTTTGGCCATCTTGCGCGCGATCTCGGACAGATAGGTCGGCGTGCAGACGTTCGGTGGCAAGTTGCCGAGGTCCTTGGTCAGGTTCATGCCGTGTGCCAGTGCGACACTGCTGGCGACGCTGGCTTTGGCTGCTTCGGCGTCGTCGGCGCTGACAGCAAAAATAACTTTCTTGACGCTTTCGGGCAGCGGATCTTTCTTGCTTTTCATTTCATCGAAACGATAGGCGTTGCTTTCGATGGCGATGACGGCGCAGTTGATGGCCCAGGCGGTGCTGCTGTCCGAGACGTCGTCCAGTGGCAAGGCGATGACGGCATCGCTGGCACCGATCGCGGCGAAGACGCTGGCGACGGCGCGCAGTGCGCTGCCAAAATCTTTTTGCGACAACGGGTTGGTTTTGCCCAATCCCACTAGCAGTACGCGCTCGGCTTGCACGCCGGTGACACTGCGCAACAGCAGTGTGCTGCCGGCCTTGCCGGTGATGTCGCCGGATTTGACTGCGGCGGCAAGTGCACCGCTGGTGTCGAGTGCCTTGGCGGCGCTGGATAATTGTTTGCCTTCGAAGACACCAACGGCGATACAACCTGCCTTGATGTTGGCCAATGTGGTTTTGGCGTCAAAAGTTTTTATGCTAAAGTCCATCGGTTCTCTCCCATTTTGCGTAAGCGATTATAGCCTCCAGATGATTTTCCAGCGCGCGCTCCGACGCGAATTGATCAGCACCGCCGGTGCGGTCTTCACTACCCTTTTTACGATCACCATTACCGTGATGCTGATCAAGATCCTTGGTCAGGCAGCGGGGGGCAAAGTCGCCTCTGAAGATGTGCTTGCCCTGATCGGCTTTTCGGCGCTGAACTACATGCCGGTGATCCTGATCCTGACGACGTTCATTTCGGTGTTGCTGGTAGTGACCCGCAGTTATCAGGATTCCGAAATGGTGGTCTGGTTCGCTTCCGGACTGAGCCTGACACGCTGGATTCCAACCGTGCTCACTTGCGGCTTGCCGGTGGTGCTGATCATCGCGCTACTGAGCTTTTATGCGACGCCGTGGGCCAACCGCTCCAGTGCCGAATTTCGTGACCGCTTCGAAAAACGCGCCGACATCGCCAAGGTCGCTCCCGGCAAATTCCAGGAATCGGCTTCATCAAACCGGGTGTTCTTTGTCGAGGGCGTGACCGGCGACGCGATGAAGGTGCGTAACGTATTCGTCAACACCCTGCGCGATGGCAAGAACAGCATCGTCGTCTCGAAGGAAGGTCGTATCGAAATCGACCCCAGCGGCGATAAATTTCTCGTGTTGTCGAAAGGCCGTCGTTACGAGGGACGCCTTGATGAGAACGACTTCCAGTTGATGGAGTTTGAAAGTTATGGCGTGCTGATCTCCAGCACCATGCCGGCCGTGATGGCCGACCTGTCGTCGCGTTCGTTGAGCACGGCTGCACTGCTGGCCCTACCGAACGGGTTCAATCAGGGCGAGCTGCTGTGGCGGTTGTCGTTGCCGCTGATGTGTCTGTTCCTGATGCTGCTGGCGATCCCGCTCGGTTTTGTCAATCCGCGTGGCGGGCGCTCTGCCAACTTGATCATTGCGTTGTTGCTGTTCGTTTTTTACAGCAACATGATCAGCCTGATGCAGGCGGCGGTGGTGCAGAACCGGTTGTCAATCTGGCTGGCCTGGTGGCCGGTGCATCTGCTGGCAATCGTGATCATTGCGTTGCTGTTTTCCTGGCGCCTGAAAATGAATAGCGTGTATCACCCGCTGTTCTGGCTGGCCAAAACCAGGCGCCGGTATTTCGGCAAACGGAGTGCGACATGACGGTCTTGCAAAAGTACTTTGGCAGGGAAATTTTGCGCGCCGTACTGTTCGTGCTGATTGCATTTCTGGCCCTGTTCGCCTTCTTTGACCTGATTAACGAGTTGCCATCGGTCGGACGCGGCGGCTACAAGATTCAGCACGCCTTTATGTACATTGCGCTTGGCTTGCCCGGTTATACCTATGAACTGATGCCCATCGCAGCCTTGATCGGCACCATCTATGTGCTGTCCCAGATGGCGTCGAATTCCGAGTTCACCATCATGCGGGTGTCGGGGTTGTCGACGAGGCAGGCCGGTTTCATGCTGGCCCGGATCGGGCTGGTATTCGTGCTGCTTACCTTCCTGTTCGGTGAGGTGATCTCGCCGCTGACGGCTGAGCGTGCCGAACGGCTCAAGCAGCAGGCGCAAGGCACTACCTCGAGGGAGTTTCGCTCCGGCTTATGGACCAAGGACCAGATACGCGACGACAGTGGTGCGGTGACCGGTTCACGCTTTGTCAATGTGGGTGAGTTACTGCCCAATGGCCAGCTCAAGAACGTCAAGCTCTACGAATTCGATGATGAGTTGCGTCTGACCTCGATGGTCACGGCCGGCACGGCAATTTTTCAGGGCGACCGGCGCTGGAAGCTCAATGACGTCACGACGACCCGTTTTGCACTGACTGTGTTCAATCTTGCGGTGCTGCCGGATGCCACCTCCGGTATCGCGACGGTCAAGGTGCCCAGTCGCGAACTGATCTCGGACATCACGCCTGATATCCTGTCGGTCACGTTCGCCGATCCGGACCGGATGTCGGCCTTCGACCTCTCCACCTACACCCGCCATCTGGCTGAAAACAAGCAGCTGACCGAACGCTATGACATCGCTTTCTGGAAAAAAATCATCTATCCATTCGCCGTCTTCGTGATGATGGCGCTGGCTTTGCCGTTTGCTTACCTGCATGCCCGTAGCGGTGGTGTCAGCCTGAAAATTTTTATCGGCATCATGATCGGTGTCAGCTTCAAATTGATCAATAGCCTGTTTTCTCATGTCGGCCTGCTCAACACCTGGCCGCCGCTGGCCACGGCAATCGCTCCCAGCCTGCTGTTCCTGGCCGGTGCGATTGGCGCGTTGTGGTGGGTCGAACGACATTAATCCTTTATCACTACCCGCTGACACAATGACCCAGAAAGCCTTGATCCTGTTTGCCCACGGTGCCCGCGCTGCCGGTTGGGCTGCCCCCTTCGAACGTTTGCAGCAGATTACCAGTGCACAGTTGCCGGAGGTGGCAGTGCGCCTGGCGTTCCTCGAGCTGATGACCCCGCAATTGCCCGGGACCGTGGCGGCACTGGCGGCCGACGGGCGCACTGACATCACCATCGTGCCGGTTTTTTTGGGGCAGGGTAGTCACTTGCTGCGCGACTTGCCGCTGATTGTCGAGGAGTTGCGTATTGCCCATCCGAACCTGCTTATCCGCGTTGCGGCAGCCGCCGGCGAAGACCCGGATGTGCTTGGTGCGATCGCGCGCTATTGCATTGTCAGCATGAACTAGCCGTTGTCGCTGCCATGAGGTCTCTGGCGCGCAGTACGTGCGCCAGAGGTCGGTTCAGGACAATGGACTGGCGGCGTGAAGATCGACCGCGTTGCCGGTGACGTTCTTTTTAATGCAGATTGAGTGCCGGTTGGTGCATGTCGCCATCCAGTCGCATCAGTGCCGGCGCACCGGCATCGAGCCAGCCATGCAGTGCCTGTGCGCGCTCGTTGAAGCAGGCGAACCAATATCCCAGCGTCGCGGCACTGGCCTCGCCGGATACCATGCGTGACCAGATCATGACGTTGTCCGGCGCTTCAGGCAGCAAGCCGACACTGATGACGGGTAAGTTTTCCTGATACTGATTTTCTGCCAGCAGCGTCGAGAGTGTGGCGATGGATGGCTCGACCAGCACGCCCGGATAACACTGCATGGTCAGACAATGCGCATCAGACTCGGTGAGTTCGATATCAATGTCGCCGACAGATAAAGTACAACTCATGCCGGATGGTGTGGCGAGTGGTGATTGTTCCAGACCAAGTTGGCTCAGGAGCAACGTGATGATGCGAGGAGGTATTGACTGGATCATCATGGCAGTCTCTCTGGAGTGAAGTCAAACTATAGGTTTGTCTAGGTAGCGGCTTGGTTCCCTGTTGGTGCAATTGTTGTCCTGCGTTCAGGACGGATCGAGCATGCAGGCCAGTACAAACGGCTCCGGCTTACCAATGCCATAGCCCTGCGCGTAATCAACGCCCATCGCGCGCAGGCACATTAGTATTGCATCGTTTTCGACGAATTCGGCAATGGTTTGCTTTCCCATGACATGGCCAATGTTGTTTATTGCGTCAACCATGGCCCGGTCAGTCGGGTCGCTCAGCATGTCCTTGACAAAGCTGCCATCGATTTTCAGATAGTCGACCGGCAAGTGCTTGAGGTAACTGAACGAAGACATGCCGGTGCCGAAATCGTCGAGCGCGAAACGACAGCCCAGGTCACGCAACCGCGTGATCAGCGCTGCTGCTTTGGACAGGCTCGCAATCGCGGCGGTTTCGGTGATCTCGAAACACAGCATTGACCACGCCACCTGATGCAGACGCTGTTGCTCCAGCAGATATTCAAAAAAATGATCATCGTCGATCGATCCGCCGGAGAGGTTGATCGCACAGGTGCTGATATCGACATCAGACAGCGCAAGTATTTTGAAGGTATTCCGGATGACCCAGCGATCGATCTGGGTCATCAGGCCGTAGCGTTCGGCCGCCGGAATGAACGCCATCGGTGCGATAGGCTGGTCGTCGTCATCCAGCATGCGCAACAGGATTTCGACATGCTTGCCGCCGGCGCCGGTACCGTCCTGTAATGACACGATCGCTTGGGCATACAGGCAGAAACGGTCGCGCTCCAGCGCATCCTTGATGCGCACCACCCAGGTCATTTCATGATGACGCACCGTCAGTTCGACATCGTCGGCACGATAGACATGGACCCGGTTGCGGCCCTTTTCCTTGGCCATGTAGCAGGCCGCGTCGGCGGCCTTCATGACTTCCTTGAGCGTACTTCCATCGTGCGTGACAGCGACCATCCCGACGCTCACGCCAACGGCAAATTGCTGTCCAGCCCAGACAAAGCGGATGTTGGCGACACTTTCGCGCAATTGTTCGGCAATCCGGATCGCGACAAGGTCGCCGCAGTCCTTGAGAACGATGCCGAATTCGTCGCCGCCCAGTCGTGCCAGCAGGTCGCCACCGCGCACGTTCTGCTGCAGGATCATGCTGATCTGGCTGATCAGTTCGTCACCGGCGGCGTGGCCGCAGGTATCGTTGACGACCTTGAACTGATCGAGGTCGAGGTAGAGCACGGCATAGCGTTGTTGCGGGATGGCGTTCCGGATCAGCGTATTGAGCTGGGATTCGAAGGCACGCCGGTTGAGTACGCCGGTCAGGGCATCGTGGTTGGCTTGATAGGTCAGTTCGGCGGCATGCTGGCGTCCTTCGCTGACGTCATGCAGGACGACCACAGCACCGATGACGGTGCCGGAAAAATTATGGATCGGTGCCACGGAATGATCGATCGGGATGATCCGGCCATCCAGTGCATGCAGCATCAGCGTGTCTTCGAGGGCGGGGGACGCAATGCCGTCGATGGCCGGACCGACCAGGTCGCTGATTTGCTGGCCGCTGGTTTCACTGAAGATGTTGCAAGCGAGAGCCAGCGGGCGGTTGCGTAACGCAGCGATCGGGCGTCCCAGCAGTGCTTCCGCAACCCGGTTGCAGTAGGTAATGTGACCGGCGATATCGGTCGTGATGACGGCGTCAGCGATCGCGGCCAATGCAACCTGAGCCAGTTCTTTCTCGCTGAAGGCCAGCGCTTCGGCCGCCTTGAGGTCGCTGATATCGGTGAGGGTGCCGACCATGCGCACCGGAATGCCATTGTCATCGCGCACGACCTGCCCGCGCGAGCGGCACCACAGGTAACTGGCGTCGCCGGTCTTGAGACGGAACGCAACGTCATAGCGTGCCGACACACGGAAGTGCAATGCGGCCGCTTTCTGGGAGCCGGCGCGATCATCCGGGTGCATCAGTTCCATGAAAGCCTTCGGAGCGTTATCGAGCATGCCCTCTTCGTAGCCCAGCATGTTACTGATCCACGGCGAGTAGTAGACGCTATCGGAACGGATGTCCCAGTCCCACAGGCCGGCACCACTACCGATGAATCCCAGCGTCAGGCGTTCCTCGCTCTTGCGTAACTGGGATTCGAGCCGGGCACTTCTGGCTCCGACCAGTCGTACCAGAAAAAGGCTGGTGCCGATGAGCAGCAAGGCGATGCCGCTAAAGCCGGTGATGAGCAGATTGCGGATCAGTCGCGATGCGTCGCCCAGCGCAGTCGAAAAGGCGGCTTCCAGTGGCGTCAGGACATCGTTGATACGATTGATCTCCGTCATCACATCGTCACTTGGAAGTCGTTGCGCAGTACTGGTAAAACCAGCATGCAGCGCACTGCCGATGGCGCGCAACTTGGCCATTTCGGCGTCTGCCAGCTCCCATTGATGGATCGACCGCGCGATGTCGGGCTGCCACTTGAGATAGCGATACATCGTCAGCATGCCGTCGACATCCTTCGAATCGACGCCACCATCGAGATAGCCCTGGCGTGCGATTGCCAGGTCCGGTTCGGGCTTGTTCATTTCGAGGCGGGTGCGCTGGTAGCCCGCCGGTATGCGCGCATGGTCGAGAAACTGGTTGTAGTTATCTTCCTGTCCGTGCTCGGCGTAGCGGATGAGCTGGTAAATCGATTCGTTTTTTGCCTTGGACCAGCGACTTTCGGCGCTTACGCAGGCCTGGAGTATCGACATCACACTGATGCTGATAATGGTCAGCGTGGCCAGTATCACCCCGACAGCGACCAGTAGCGTTATAAAAAGCGAAGTGCGTTTGATCACGATGAGTACCTCTGTGCAGGTGGCCGACGTGGAACGCGGGAAACTTTTTCAAGGCGCGATTATTACACCGGACGTTCTCCCCTAAACGGTTGAAAACAAAATAAATCCGTTAAAACCGACTGTTCCATGCCGCCGCGCTAGGTCCGGTATGTGCTTACGGAGGAGTGCGTTGCGGCACCGGTAACGCCAGTCCGATCAGCACCGGATCATGGTCCGAGGCACGCCAAGGCGTCGCGGCATAACGGTCATCAGGTTTCGATTCGGTGTTGTAGTCGAGTACTGCCGGTTCGTCGGCATTGATATGCCAGATCGCCACACCGCTCACGTTGGGTGCCAGCGATTTGCTGGCAAAGCCATGGTCGAGTGCACCGGCCTGACCGGCAAATACATACGAGTAGCGTTCTGCCGGTGGCAGGCCGCGCAGCAGGTTGACATAGCCGGCCGCTTCGAGCGTGCGGACAGGATCTTCGTCGAGATAGGCATTGAAGTCGCCCAGCATCAGTACGTCGCTGTCGCCGGAGCGCGCCACCAGCGTACTGACCCACTGTGCGAGTGCGCTGGCCTGCCGGGTGCGCGCAGCATTCCAGCAGCCCTGACCGCGATCACGTTCGATGCTGCGCGGATCGGACGGGCAGCTGCTCTTGCTTTTGAGGTGGCTGACCACCGTCCAGAAAGTGGCGTTGTTATCGCGTGCTACAAAATGTTGTGCCAATGGCGGACGCAAGCCGCCATCGATCAGGAAGCCGCGTGTCGGCGGCAGGTCATGGTTGCCGAGGGGGGTGACGCGGGCCGGTTTGTAGATCAGCGCAACTTTGATGGCATCACTGCCGGGCGTGCCGCTGTCGATGGTGGCATAGGTGTCAGGACCGAGCCGGGCATTGAGTGCGCTGACCAGGTCAGCTAGTGCGGCCGGATTGTTTTCGATTTCCATCAAGCCCAGCACATCGGCGTCCAGGCCGGCAATTGCCGCGACCAGTTTGTCACGCTGGCGGGACAGTTCGAGAAGCGTGTCAGCACCGCGCACACCCAGTGTAGTGAAGTAATTGAGCACGTTCATGCTGGCGACGCGTAGCGTGCCGCCGACCGGATCCGGCGCCAGCGGGCGCAGGTTGGTCTGCGCGAAGATAACCGGTTCGGTCGGTACGATGCGCCAGCCGCTGGTGCTCCAGGTCAGGATGCCTTGCAAGCCGCTGATGGTGTCGCCACTGCGTCGCGTAGCGCTGCGATCGCTCGCCGACAGGTAAGGAACCGGCGCAGGCGAAACGACATTGGCGCCGTCGTCGAGCAGGATTTGCGAGCGCGCATTGAGCGAGTTGACGGTGGCGGCATCGCGCTGGTCCGGATCATTGTTGGGTTGCCACAGGCGTCCATTGGCCGAGAGCAGGATTTCTCCGTGGCGGCCGAGGTCGTGGTTATCGGTGACCGTGAGTATTTGCGGTAGCTGCACCAGCATGCCCTCGCGTGCTTCGAAGTCCTTGTTGCCGGCAACCGGCAGGCGCAGGATCGTTGCGGCAATTTGCGGACCGACGCCGCAAATCGAGATCGTACTGACACGGCTGATACGGGTCAGCCGGTCCGGGTCGGCGCTGCTACTTTTGTATTCCTCGACGGTGCCGCTGACCTGCACGTACTGACCGCGCGCGACCTGACGCGCGCCGGATGGCAGGTAGACAAAGATGCCTTCGGAGGTGCTGGCGTTGCTATCGGGCTCGGCTTGCTGGAGAAAGAAGCCATGTAACTGGCTGGTCTGCTGGAAGTCACCGGTGACGACGCCGCGCAGCGTCACCAGTTGGCCGGCGCGCGGACTCAGGCGGCTGCTGCCCTGAACCGAGGTGATGTTGCGTAGCGAATTGGGTGCCGCAGGACAGGGCGGCGCGCCGGCAACCGTGCGGATGGCACTGGTGAGCGTGAGCGGTGCGGCCTGGCCATCGTCAACAGTGCCGCCGCAACCGGCCAGCAGCAGGGTGGCGCAAAGTACGGCACGACAGGACAACAGTGTCATGGAATCTCCCGGGTGCGATCGTCGGATGCGCCTGGCAGGCGCTGTGACGTATTACATCCCGGTTGCCCCGGTAGAAACAAGCGTACTGGTCATCACGCCGCTGTCTTGCTGCCGCGCCGTGACAAACGTGCGTTGTGGCGGCGAACTAGCGCAACAGATTGGGCATTACCACCACATGCGCTGGAACACGCCGTCTTTATCGACCAGCAAATGCTTGAGTCCGGCCAGCGCATGCAGCGTTACCAGCGCGACCAGCACCCAGGCGGCGATCGAGTGGATACCAAAAAATTGTTCGGCCAGGTCGTGGTTGGGGCTGGCCCAGACCGGTAGCGCCATGCCGAAAAATGCCACGCCATCCTTGCTCAACGAGGCACCGAGGAAGCCGGTCGTCGGCATCACAATCATGCAGGTATAGAGCAGCCAGTGGGTCAGGACTGCGAATTTCATTTTCCATTGCGGCAGATGTGCCGGCAGTGCTTGCGGCGCATGACTGAGGCGCCACACCAGGCGCAGCACAACGAGCGTGGCAACGATCAGTCCGATCGATTTATGCAGGTTGAAATACCACTCGCTGCCTGGCGAATCCTCGATGGCCGTCATGTACCAGCCCAGTGCGACCATGCCGGTCAACAGGAGTGCCAGCAGCCAGTGCAGGAAGATGGCCGGCCCGCGATAGTGCCAGCTAGAGTTCAGTGCGGAATAACTGGTCGAAGACTTGATCATGCAAAATCCTTGGTGAGCGAGATAGACGAGTTGCCATGCGGAGTCTACCGTAAGGTCTCAACATCGACTGCATCTTAAATATCAGCAAGGCCGACATGAGGGCTGCGCGTCCGGGTCTGGCGAAAACGGCCTCCCGGGGGCGTCACACCACGCTGCAAGCCCTTGGCCAGCTTGGCCGGAAGCGACCGCTATCGACCTGTTTTTAGGTTAGCTCCGGCGCCGTTACCACCCACGCGCCGTCCCGGTAGACCTCTTCGTCGTCCAGCCGGACCGATTGCGTGACGGCAAAGACATCCACATGATGACGCACCACGCCGCGCTTGAATCCTGCTTTCGGATAAATGCCATGCTTGGCGCCCAGTGACAAATGGATGCCGCACATGCGTTCGAAGGTACCGATGTCGCTCACCGTGCAATCCTTGCTGAAGGCGCGGTTCATGCCGAAGCCGAGTTCGCGCAACCAGACTTCGCCTTCGTCGGCACGGATGTTGGCCAGCACCTGATCAAATTCGGGCGTGCTGTCGATGGCTTCGACCACGCGACCTCTGCTGATGACCAGCGTGATCGGCTGCGCCGGCTGGTTGACCGAGAACGCGGTATCGCCGAACACGAAAATGCGGACCCGGCCATTGACTGCTTCGAGGTCACGCGCTTCGGTGAATACCTCGCCGATCGGGAACTGGCCGCCGACATTGGTCATGTTGCGGTAATCGCCGATGTTGATTTTGGCCGATTCCAGCGGCCCGCCGAAGACCAGCAGTTCGCCGCCGCTGTCGAGTACGGCCGAACCGGCGCGGTCGATGCGCTCTTTGAGTGCCATGCCGGTACCGCGGTAATAGGCCTGATCGTAAGCCAGCGCAGCGATGTAGTGCAGCGATTGCTGACCCGGCATACGGGCCAGATGCGGATGCTCGATGACTTTCAGGCCGCGCTTGAACAGCTCGACACGGATCCGGTAGGCGTCGAGCCGGAAGTTGGTCGACTGCACCAGTACCACCAGATCACCGGCCGACAGCGTGGCGAACAAGGCCTGAATCTGTTCGGGCGCGACCGCATCAAAATCGATGAAGGTGGCACCGGGCAGGCAGCGCCGGTACGCGGTGGTCAGTCCCTGCGCCAGCGCGCAGCCGGCATCGGAAACCACGACGGCGGCATGCTGCGGCGTGTATTCGATCGCCAGGTTCAGCACATCACGCAGATGGATGGTGGCGGCATCGATGGCGCTCTCAGGCAGCAGTCCGGTGGACAAATCAGGCAGGGTGGAAAGCATGGGCGAGGCCGAAAAAGAGGAATGGTGTATTTTACCTTCCACCGCGCCGGCTGGTTTTTTATGTAAGCAGTTGGCTCAATTGCACACAATTCAATTTGACCCGATATAGTGGGGCATCAGTTTTCAGGGAGACCAGCATGAAACGCATTTTTTTTGCAGTGGCAGCACTCATCCTCAGCACGGCCGCGCTATTGCCCGGCACCGCCTCGGCACAGATTGGCGTCAACATCATCATCGGCAATGCTCCTCCTCCGTTGCGCTATGAAGTCCGGCCGGGACCACGACGCGGCTACCAGTGGGCGCCGGGTTACTGGAACTGGAATGGCCGCAACCATATCTGGGCCGGCGGTCACTGGGAGCGTTCGCGTCCCGGTTACCTTTATTCACGTCCGCAATGGCAGCGCGATGGCCAGCGCTGGCGTCTCAATCGCGGTGGCTGGCATCAGAACCGTGGTCCGCGTGCCGAGCATCATGGACGTGGCCATGGCCGTGACCACGACCGGAGGAAAGACCATCGCGGTCACGACCGCAAGGGCGGGAAACATGGCAACGACCGTCACTGAGACCGCGAACCGCGGGACTGACCGGCACCTGACGATCAGGGCGGGGTGAATTTTTCAAGTAGCGATGCCGCCCGCTCGCTGCACACCAGCACCAGTTTCAGACTGGCGCGCGTCATCCCGACGAACAGCTTGCTTACAGTACGTTCGTCCAGCTCGGTGAAATCGAGCTCGGTAAAAATCACCGCCGGTGCTGACTGGCCCTTGAAGCGATACACCGACTCGGCCAACAGGCCGCCCTTGCGAAACATCGGATTGCCAAGCAGGTCATAGCCGCCGGTGAATGAATGCAGCGCATGCTGACCGAGCTGGTCGAGTTTCAGCAAGGCCGATTTCTCGCGTCCCTTGAACGACAGCAGCACGATGTCATTGCGCGAAAAACCGGCGGCCAGACAATGTGTGATGGCCTCCTTGGTGGCTTCGTGCAAACCGTCGTTGTCACCGCTGGCGTAGCGCAACAGTGTCAGCCCGGCGCTGACAAACGGACTCGCTGCAATAGCCGGGGCTGCGCCGCCGGTGATTGCTGCCAGCAGTTCGACGATCTCGCGCGGGTTGCGGTAATTGGTGTTGACGCGCAGCGTGACCCAGTCGGGTAGCGCCACCGGCGCGCGGCCATACAGGTTTTGCATCGGGTCTTCCAGCCACAGCACACGACCCGGTGCACGTACCAGTCGCAACACCGCATCGCGCCAGCCTTCCGAAAAATCCTGTCCCTCGTCGATGATCACCACGTCATGCTGCCAGTGCGCCGGCACCGGGCCGTGGTCGAACACGGTTTCCATACTTTGCCAGGTGGCCGGATTACTGTAATCCGGCGCCGAACCGTGTTCGCGGCCATAGGCATCGCACAGCATGTGGAAGTTGGCGACCCGGCCACGCGGGCCAAGCAATGCGCGCATGTGGTCGGCCAGCGGCCGGTTGTAACAGACGTAAAGCGGTTGCAGGCCGGCGGCCAGCGCCGCGTTGAATTCGGCCATCGCCAGCTGGGTCTTGCCGCTGCCGGCGGTGCCGATCACACGCAGGCGGAACGGCGTGAATTCGATTTGCCGGGCCCAGGTCGCCAGTCCGTCGGCCAGGCGTGTGACCAGTGCATCGGCCCGGCCCACCATCGCACTGGCATCCGGAATCAGGCGCAAGGTGTCGTTGAAAAAACGGCTGACGGCGGCGCGTTGTGGCGTTGCTTCGGTCAGTGGCAGCAGCTGCCGGATCACCGCGATAAGCTCGTCTGCTTTATCAGCATCGACGATGCGGGCCGGATCGAGTCCGGCCAGCGACGGTTGCAGCACGCGATAGTCGGGGCAGTACAGCAGATAGTCGATATCGAGCGTGCCGCCGGTTTGGGCAAAGCGACTACGCAAGGTACCGATGGTACGTACCAGCGCCAGGTGGACTTTTTCGGAGCGACCGGGATAGCGCTTGATCAGGCCTTCGTCGGTTTCGGTCAGGAAGCCGGCTTTCTGTTCGATGACCAGCACGCGGCCGTTCGGTGCAACCAGAATGAAATCGATTTCGCCATAGACCGAGTACTGGTCTTCGATATTGGTCCAGTGCACGCCATGGAAGATCAGATAGGCGTTGTCGAGGTGGTCGGCAAAGCGGCTCAAGGTCGCAATTTCGCGGGCGGCGGCGCCGGTAGTGGCCAGCTCGCGCCAGCCGGAAGGGACGATATTCGGCATGAAAGGTGGGGTGGTAAATTGATCGGAGCGTCGCCCGGATTGTAGGCGATTTGATGGATTGCGCGAAAGGCGGGGGCGCCGCCCTCCGGGGCACCAAAAAAGGCGACACATGCGGTGCAATGTGCTGCGGTCATTGCACCGGGCGCCCTGCAGGTGCCAATTGTGCACCTGCGCCGTCACGACCAGTTCAGCGCGCCGGTACCGGGTAACTGGCAACGCTGGCGTTGCCAGCGCGGTCGACGGCCTGCACGCCAAAGAAGTAGTTGTCCTTGGAATGACCTTTGACCGTGTATTGCGTCACATTGCCGACATCAAGTCCATCCTGCCATTGCGCCGCAGTCGTTTCGCGCCAGACGATGCGGTAGCCCAGCAGGTCCGGTTCGGGGTTGGCTTGCCAGCTCAGGGTCGAGTCGTTTTCCAGTTTGGCGGTACGCATCAATACCTGTTGCGGTGACGCCGGTGCCATCGCCAGTGATGCCAGCGCCGCTGCGTTCACGCCAGCGACACGGGCCACGTAGAGCGGATCAACAAATTGCGTCAGATCGCCGAACTGGGTGGCATCCTCGACCCGCACAAACTGGTGCTGGTGCCGGAAGTCCTCGTTAGGTTCGGTAAAGCGCAGCGCTGCATAGCCGCGCTCGAGGAACGGGATATGGTCGCCGCCGCGCAAGTAGCGGTCGCGGCGCTGGATCACGGTGACCTTGAAGTTGGCGACGTAGCGTTCACCGACTTCCTTGACATGGCGCGCCAGTTGTCGCGAGACCGAATCGTTTTCACCGCCGGTGGCAATGAGGCCCCGGATGGCGTCCGGCATTTCGCGCACGGCAGGAATACCTTCGGCGAACAAGCGCACTTGCGTGCCATCGACCCGACCGTCATCGGCACGCGAACTGCCGATGATGTCGTTGGTGAACATGCCCGCAATATTCATTTTTTTCTGCTGTGCGGCTTCGGCCCAGTGGGTCGAGCCGAACAGCCCTTGTTCTTCGCCTGCGACGGCCATGAAGACCAGCGTCGCATCGAACTTGTAGTGTGCCATCACGCAGGCCATCTCGATGACCGCTGCGGTACCCGACGCATCATCGTTGGCACCGGGTGCTGCCGCATTGACGTTGAGCTGGTCACCATTGATCGAGTCGTAGTGGCCGCTGACCACATACACCCGTGCGCGCCCGGCCGGCTGGGTGCCGGGCAGTGTCGCCACCACGTTGACGATCTCGGTCGGTGCCACCAGTCGCGCTCCGGCCGGCTGGATGAATGCGTCCATGGCGACTTGCAGGCGGCCACCGGCCGCCGCACCGCAGCGGTTCAGCTCGGATTGAATCCAGCGTCGTGCAGCACCAATGCCACGGGTGTCGGAAACCGTCTCGGACGCCGTATGGCGAGTCTCGAAGCTGACCAGCTTGTCGACATAAGCGGCGATCCGTTGCGGCGAGATCTCCGCCACGATTTGTTCGATCTGCGGTTGCCGTGCCTTCGTATCGACACCGGCGGCGCTGACAGGCAAGGCGAGCAATAGCATCAGCAGGGCAGTCGTCTGGTGCAAGGTCGGTCGCGGTATCGGTGAGTACTTAGTG
>CAILRJ010000079.1 GCA_903836575.1 uncultured Burkholderiales bacterium | reverse complement strand
TTTACTACATGCTGTTTGGCGTGTTCAGCGTGTTCGCACTGTCGGTCAACTTGCTGCTGCTGGTGGCGCTGTTGTCGATACTGCAGGCGACGCTGACGCTGCCAGGCATTGCTGCGATTGCACTGACACTCGGTATGGCGATTGATGCCAACGTGCTGATCAATGAACGTATCCGTGAAGAACTGCGTAACGGAAATTCTCCGCAAGCGGCCATTTCGATCGGTTTCGACCGTGCCTGGGCCACCATTATTGACTCGAACGTGACGACGATGATTGCCGGTCTGGCGTTGCTGATCTTCGGCTCCGGTCCGATTCGCGGTTTTGCCGTGGTGCATTGCCTCGGTATCCTGACCTCGATCTTTTCTTCCGTGTTCGTCTCGCGTGGCCTGGCCAACCTCTGGTATGGCCGTCAGAAAAAACTCACCAGCCTGTCGATCGGTACGATCTGGAAGCCGGAACCTGCAAAGAAGGAACTGTAATGGAATTATTTCGCATCAAAAAAACCATACCGTTCATGCGGCATGCGTTGGTGTTCAACGCGATCTCGGCAATCACGTTCGTGCTGGCTGTGTTCTTCCTGTTCTACAACGGTCTGCATTTTTCGATCGAATTCAAGGGCGGTACGCTCATTGAAGTGAGCTACAAGAGTCCGGCCGATATCGAACAGGTGCGCAAGACTGTCGAGTCACTCGGTTATGCCGATAACCAGGTGCAGAGCTTCGGTCGGGCCGAAGATGTGATGATTCGTTTGCCGTCGCTGCCGGGTGTCAACACCGCGCAGCAAAGCGGCAAGGTGCTTGATGCACTCAAGCTGCGCGATGCCGATGTCGAACTGCGGCGCGTCGAATACGTCGGCCCGCAGGTCGGTGCCGAGCTCGCACAAAATGGCCTGACGGCACTGGCCATGGTGATCGTCGGGATCATGATTTATCTGGCGATCCGCTTCGAATGGAAATACGCGGTGTCGGCCATCATCGCCAACCTGCACGACGTGATCATCATCCTGGGTTTCTTTGCGTTCTTTCAGTGGGAGTTTTCGCTGACGGTGCTGGCAGCGGTGCTGGCAGTGCTGGGCTATTCGGTCAATGAATCGGTGGTGGTGTTCGATCGTATCCGTGAAAACTTCCGCACGCAGCGCAAGACCTCGGTAGTCGAAGTGATCGACAGCGCGATTACCAGCACGATTTCACGTACCGTCATCACGCACGGCTCGACCCAGATGATGGTGCTGGCGATGCTGCTGTTCGGTGGTCCGTCACTGCATTACTTTGCAGTGGCACTGACCATCGGTATCTGTTTCGGTATCTACTCGTCAGTGTTCGTGGCCGCTGCGGTAGCGATGTGGCTGGGCGTGAAACGCGAAGACCTGATCAAGCCGGTCAAGGAAAAAGATGAAACGGATGGCGCGGTGGTGTAAATCACAGCGGCACGGAGATCGTAAAAAAGCCTTCCGGACATGACTGTCCGGAAGGCTTTTTTTTCGACGTCAAATCAGATTGCCCGCGCCAGTTTCTCTGCAATACCGATGTAATTCGATGGCGTCATCGCCAGCAGCAAGTCCTTGGCGTCCTGCGGAATCGCCAGGCCGACGATGAAGTCGCGCAACGCGTCTTTCGAGATCCCCTTGCCGCGCGTCAGTTCCTTCAATTGCTCGTAGGCATTTTCGACCGCGTAGCGGCGCATTACGGTTTGCACCGGTTCGGCCAGCACTTCCCAGGTCGCGTCGAGGTCTTCGGCCAGACGGGCCGGATTGACTTCGAGCTTGTTGAGACCGCGCAGGCAGCTGTCATAGGCCAGGATGGTATAGCCGAAAGCCACGCCGATATTGCGCAGCACGGTTGAATCGGTCAGATCACGCTGGAAGCGCGAGATGGGCAATTTATCCGACATGTGTTTCAACATCGCATTGGCCAGACCAAGGTTGCCTTCGGAGTTTTCGAAGTCGATCGGGTTGACCTTGTGCGGCATCGTCGACGAGCCGATCTCTCCGGCTTTCAGGCGCTGCTTGAAATAGCCGACCGAGATGTAGCCCCACAGGTCGCGGTTCAGGTCGAGCAGGATGGTGTTGGTGCGGGTGATCGCATCGAACAGTTCGGCCATGTAATCGTGCGGTTCGATCTGGATCGTGTACGGGTTGTAAGTCAGACCAAGACGCTGTTCGATTACCTCGCGGGAGAAATTTTCCCAGTCAAAATCCGGATAGGCCGACAGGTGTGCGTTGTAATTGCCGACAGCGCCGTTCATCTTGCCGAGGATTTCGACGGCAGCGATGCGTTGTCCGGCACGACGCAGGCGCGCCACGACGTTGGCGATTTCTTTGCCGAGCGTGGTCGGGCTGGCGGGTTGACCGTGGGTGCGCGAGAGCATCGGCAGCGCCGCATTGTCATGGGCCAGCGTAGTCAGCTTGGCAATCACGGCGTGCAGTGCCGGCAGCACAACGTCATTGCGGGCGGCCTTGAGCATCATCCCGTGCGAGGTGTTGTTGATGTCTTCGGAGGTGCAGGCGAAGTGGATGAATTCGGATGCCGTGACCAGTTCCGGGACATCCTTGACCTGTTCCTTGAGCCAGTATTCGACGGCTTTCACATCATGATTGGTGACTGCTTCGATGGCCTTGATGCGGGCTGCATCGGTCTCGCTGAAATCGCTGGCGAGCTTGTCAAGCAGGGCGCTGGCCGCTGGTGAGAACGGTTTGATTTCGCTAAAGCCCGCTTGAGCCAGCGCCTGCAGCCATGAAATCTCGACTTTCACACGGTGGTGCATGAACCCGGTTTCGGACAGGAGTGGACGCAAGGCATCGGTTTTGGCAGCATAGCGGCCGTCGAGCGGGGACAGGGCGGAAAGAGGAGACAAAGGCATGTGGGACGCTCGGTTGACGAAAAAGGAAGGGCGGATTTTACCATCCGCAGCGTGCGTCTTTGTCAAAAAGCACGCTTGCGAAGCGGCCGGGGTCGGGTCGTGTTCAGCGCTGTTCCGTCAAGGATCAACGCAAGCTGGTCAATGACGGATTGGCCGGTGATGAGCTTGCTACATTCGAATTGCCGGGCAGTTTTTTCGTGCTCCGGACACCAGTTCCAGTTGGCAGCAACCAGCCGGATTTTATTGAAGCATCCCGAGCACGCGCCGGCGGGTGCCGTTATCCGGTAAGTGTTACTTTGAAATTCGCAAAATTTTTCAGAAAATCCTGAAATCAGGATCGTGGGTGTGCCAGTCGCCCAACTCAGCCAGCTCAATCCGCTGCCGATACCGATAAAGGCAGTCGATTTTTGCAGCTCGTTGATGACTGCCGTCAGGGATCCTGATGCCAGTTGTGATACTCCTTTCGGATGCCTGTTTCCCTTGTAATTGTCAAGTTCTCTGGACAGCAGTTTGACCTGGTATCCTTTTTGAACAACATAATCGACGACTTCCTGCCATCCGGTTTCATTATTCCAGTATTTCGTCTGCATGGAGCCATGCAGCGCAATAGTAATTAATTTTTCTTTTTTTATTTTTTTATGCAGATTTAACTTTGGTTTTATTTCAATGGCCGGCAGGCCTAATATGTCAGATGCAGCTTGTTGTAATGATATTTTTTTGAAGTCGGTTGGATTGCGTTTTAAATCTACCTCGTTATTTTTATAAAACAAACCGACGCGGTACATTGCGTACAGGTCATGGACAGTGACGCCAGGTTCAATAAACTCGATGTGTTTGTATTGGCTTTTGAAAAGGTCATTATGAAACGTGGAAGCAATTACTTTGCAACGATGTTTTTTTCTAAAGGCATCGAGATAAGGTATCCACGCAAGGCTGTCGCCGAGAAGATCTGATTCGATTGCAATATAGACACGTTTATCTCTGCAATTAAATTTTTTTTCCATTACAAAATTTTCATTTTTATAAAACTTTAAATTCCAGTTAATAAAATAAATATGATCAACTTTTAATTTTTCTCCAATATTAATTCTGTAAGAATGTTCAACGATGCCGGTGTCTTGATCTACAAAGTCAACCCGAAATTCCCCATCATTATCTGATTTATATTCAAGATAAGGACCGTCAATGAAATTGATGTCGAATTGTGGTTTCATTTTTTCCTCGATTTAAGAACAGAGACGAAGAGAATTAGCGAGCGAGACGCTGGAGCGGATTGAAGTTGCCCTGCTTTACGTGGGAATCAGTGGTTTCGAGTGGAAATTAGTTCCCAAAAGAAATTTTTTGAGCCGCGTTAGTTGTTTTTAATTGCGGAAATTTATGCGCCGGAGTCGATTTTTATCCATCCATCCTGCTCGCCGGAGCGGCACTCCGGGAGGTTCCGGAAGCGCTATGGCCGATGCTATAATCCGGAAAAATCCAACCTCAAAGTGTCTATGAAACTCATCGGATCCCTGGCCAGTCCCTACGTACGTAAAGTCCGTGTCGTGATGGCAGAAAAAAAACTGGATTACGAGTTTGTGCTGGAGGATGTCTGGTCTGCCGACAGCACGATCCTGGCATCCAATCCCTTGGGCAAAGTCCCTTGCCTGATCATGGAAGATGGCACGGCGATGTTTGATTCACGCGTGATTGCCGAGTACCTCGACACCCTCACGCCGGTAGGCAAATTATTGCCTCCCCCTGGCCGCGATCGGGCTGGAGTCAAATGCTGGGAAGCGCTGGCCGATGGTGTGTGCGACGCCGCTGTCCTGGTCCGGCTGGAAAAAACGCAGCGCCCGGAAGCGCTGCAAAGTCATTCCTGGATAGATCGCCAGACACTAAAAATAAACGCCGGTATCAAGGCAATGTCAATTGGACTGGCTGAGACCGCGTTTTGCGCCGGCAGCCAGTACACGCTGGCGGATGTTGCCGTTTGTTGCACGCTGGGATGGCTGACGTTTCGTTTTCCCGACATCGACTGGCGTACCGACTATCCGAACCTGGCCAGACTGGCTGACAAGGTTGGCGAGCGTGCCTCGTTTAAGGACACGCTGCCACAATAAAGCCGATTTACCATGGCCGCGGTTGACGTTCGAGCCCGGCCTTTCTGACGCTTGCCTGGGTGCCGTAGTTTCTATAATGCACTGTCGCAGCAGATTCAAATGATATCGTTGGGAAGCATGGCGGTAAAACTTGCTGTGATTGCGGCAGCATCACTTACAGCCTGTCGTTGCTGATTTTCCAGGTCCACCTGAGCTTGGTAGGCTCTCTGTTGATAATTGTCGTACTCACGGGCCAAGAGATCAGCGTTGTCCGTCAGGTTATTGCTGCCATTGCCGCTGCTTCCACTACTCCCGCTGCTTCCACTACTCCCGCTGCTTTCACTGCTCCCGCTGCTGCTGCTGCTCCCGCTGCTGCTGCTCCCGCTGCTGCTGCTACTCCCGCTGCTGCTGCTGCTGCTGCTGGTGCTGCTATTGACTTTACTTGACATGTTTTCACCCCTCAAAGAACGCGATGTTGTTCCGGATTGAACACCAATCAGTGGCAGACATGATTCGGTGGGTTCCGTTACTGAGGCCGGTGCGGCGACTACTTGCCACTAATCCGGTGTGCACCATGACGGCGCAGGAGGCGCTAAGACACCAGCGATGTTGCAATGATCCCGCCGCCAAGGCAGACATCGTCCCGGTACAGTACCGCCGATTGTCCCGGCGTCACGGCCCATTGGCTGGCATCGAAGGCCAGTTGCATCCGCTGCGAATCGGCCATCCGGAAGCCACACGGCATGTCAGCCTGCCGATAACGCGTCTTGGCCGATAGCTGTTCACCGCCGGGCGGCGTTCCAGCGATCCAGCTGAGCTGGTCAGCTTCGAGGCTGGCCGACAGTAGCCAAGGGTGGTCATGACCCTGCACCACGTACAGCGTATTGGATTCCAACTCCTTGCGGGCGACATACCAGGCATCGCTGCTGCCATCGGCATTCTGATGTGACTTGATACCGCCGATGCCGATGCCTTTGCGCTGGCCTAGCGTATAAAAACTCAGGCCGACGTGTTCGCCGACGGTGTCGCCCTCCGGCGTTTTCATCGGGCCGGGCTGGTACGACAGATAACGGTTCAGAAATTCACGGAAGGGCCGTTCGCCGATAAAGCAGATGCCGGTCGAATCTTTCTTGGCCGCGTTCGGCAAACCAAGTTGTTCGGCCATCTTGCGCACCTCGGTCTTGCGGATTTCGCCGAGCGGGAATAGCGTCTTCGAGAGCTGGGCCTGATTCAGCCGGTGCAGGAAGTAGCTCTGGTCCTTGGTGTGATCGATGGCTTTGAGTAGTTCGTAGCTTCCCGGTGCGGCAGTTGACTCACGCACGCGGGCGTAATGACCGGTGGCAATGAGGTCCGCGCCGAGGTGCATTGCATGGTCGAGGAAGGCCTTGAACTTGATTTCGGCATTGCACAGCACGTCCGGATTCGGCGTGCGTCCGGCCTGATATTCGCGCAGGAATTCGGCGAAGACACGGTCCTTGTATTCTGCCGAAAAATTGACCGCCTCGATATCGATGCCCAGTACGTCGGCCACGCTGACTGCATCAATCCAGTCCTGCCGGGTCGAGCAATACTCGGCATCGTCGTCGTCTTCCCAGTTTTTCATGAACAGGCCGATCACTTCGTAGCCCTGTTCTTTCAGCAATGCCGCCGATACCGACGAGTCGACGCCGCCTGACAACCCGATTACCACTTTCTTTTTACTCATTGCGCACTACCCGTCTTGTCTTCAGAAAATCGAGGGAGCACTGTACAGCATCGACAGGGGAATGCGCTTGCCCGCCAAATAATCATCAACACAAAGCAGAACAATATCGCTGCGATGCGCCGCCCGCGTGGCTACCAGTTCGTCGTAGGACATCCAGAGCGTGCGGATGATACCGTGATCCAGCGGCTGGTCGTGGACTGCACCGGCGGTGCCGCAGAAGGTGAAACGCAGATAGGTCACGTCGATACCGCTGCGTACCGACAAATAGCGCGCCATATAAAAACCGACCAGCGCGGTCGGGATAAAATCATGGGCGGTTTCTTCGATGGTTTCACGGATGACGGCCTGTTCCAGTGATTCTTTCGGGTCAAGGTGACCGGCTGGCTGATTGAAGCGGATGCCATCGCTGGTCTCTTCTTCGACCATCAGGAACTTGCCATTGCGCTCGATGATCGCAGCAACGGTGACGGATGGTTTCCATAGCTCGGACATAGGTTCCCCTGAAAGTGGGGCCATTTTACCGTGCCATTTCAACGTTATGGTGGCGTTTCGGTTGCCACTATTGGTTACGGCGTTTGTTCTGTTACTGTGCGCCAAGTTAAGGCGCTTTAATCGTGCGCAAGTTTTTTTAGCAAGCATTTGGTGAATCATGAAAAAAACGGCAAAATCAGTCACCTTTTTTTCATCTGCACGTCGCCAACAACAATCAACAAGAAGGAACATCCTATGAAAATCGGCATACCCGCCGAAACGCGGAACGGAGAAACCCGCGTTGCTGCTACCCCCGAGACGGTCAAGAAATTGATCGCCGCCAAACATACGGTCGTCGTACAAGCCGGTGCTGGTATCAGCGCCAGCGTCACCGATGAGTCCTATGTTGCCGCCGGAGCGACCATCGGTAGCGCCGCTGAGGCTTTCGCCGCAGCGATGGTCCTCAAGGTGCGTGCGCCGAGCGCCGACGAACTGCCGCTGATGGCCTCAGGCACCGTCGTCATCGGCATGCTCAACCCGTTTGATACTGACAATATTGCCGCGATGGCCGCGCAAGGGTTGTCCGCTTTCGCGCTCGAAGCCGTGCCGCGCATCACACGTGCGCAATCGATGGACGTGCTGTCATCGCAAGCCAATATTGCCGGCTACAAGGCCGTACTGGTCGCTGCCAACACTTATCAGCGCTTCATGCCGATGTTGATGACGGCCGCCGGTACCGTCAAGGCGGCGCGGGTTTTGATCATGGGTGTCGGCGTGGCCGGCCTGCAAGCCATTGCGACTGCCAAGCGTCTTGGTGCAATCATCGAAGCATCCGATGTGCGTCCGTCAGTCAAGGAACAGGTCGAGTCGCTCGGCGGCAAATTCCTTGACGTGCCGTACCTCACCGACGAAGAAAAAGAAAACGCCGAAGGCACCGGCGGTTATGCCCGCGCCATGCCGGCCGACTGGATGCGCCGCCAGGCCGAGCTGGTCCATGAGCGTGCCAAGCTGGCCGACATCATCATCACGACCGCGTTGATCCCGGGCCGCAAGGCACCGATCCTGATCAGCGAAGACACGGTCAAGGCGATGAAACCCGGCTCGGTCATTGTCGACATGGCCGTCGAGCAGGGCGGTAATTGCCCGCTGTCCGAACTCGGCAAGACCGTCACCAAACATGGCGTGCACATCATCGGCGAGCCGAATCTGGCGATGCTGGTAGCGGCTGATGCTTCGGCACTGTACGCGCGCAACGTGCTCGATTTCCTCAAGCTCATCGTCGATGCCGACGCCGCACTGGTGATCAATCGTGACGAAGAAATTGTCGCTGCTACGCTGCTGTGTTCGGGTGGCGAGGTTTTACGTAAATGAGATCACGCAAATAAGCTGCGCAAACAAACCCTGTAAAGAAGAATCGAGGACATCATGGAAGTCAGTCACACCATCATTAACCTGATCATTTTCGTACTGGCGATTTACGTCGGCTACCATGTGGTCTGGACAGTTACTCCCGCGTTGCATACGCCGCTAATGGCGGTCACGAATGCGATCTCGGCGATCATCATCGTCGGCGCCATGCTCGCTGCCGGTCTCACCGAAGGCCGTCTCGGCCAGGTCATGGGCACGCTCGCGGTCGCACTGGCTGCCGTCAATGTGTTTGGCGGATTTCTGGTGACGCAACGCATGCTGGAAATGTTCAAGAAAAAAGAACCGAAGGTCGCCAAGGCCCCGGTTGAAGGAAGCAAGCCATGAGCATGAACCTTGTCACCTTGCTGTATCTGATCGCCTCGGTCTGCTTCATTCAGGCTCTCAAAGGCCTGTCGCATCCATCGACCGCACGGCGCGGCAATGCCTTCGGCATGGGCGGCATGGCGCTGGCCATCGTCACCACGATTGCGCTGATCGTCAAGCTCAAATCCGAAGCGATGGGCGCACCATTGGGCTACGGTCTGGTGATCTTTGGCGTGGTCGTCGGCGGCGGCATCGGCGCGTATTTGGCACGCACCGTCGAAATGACGAAGATGCCGGAACTGGTCGCGGCGATGCACTCGTTGATCGGTCTGGCGGCGGTCTGTATTGCCGTGGCTGCCGTATCGGAGCCGTGGGCTTTCAATATCGCTGCCCACGACATGGCGATCCCGTTCGGTAATCGTCTTGAACTGTTCATCGGCACCTTTGTCGGTGCGATCACGTTCTCGGGTTCGGTCATTGCCTTCGGCAAGCTGTCAGGCAAATACAAGTTCCGTCTGTTCCAGGGCCAGCCGGTCAGTTTCCCGGGCCAGCATTTTCTTAATCTGGTGCTGGCAATCCTGATGGTCGGTTTCGGTCTGATCTTCTGCTTCGCACCGGGTACCGAACCGGCGTGGATCGCGTTCGTGCTGATGGCAATCATCGCCTTCGTGCTGGGCGTACTGATCATCATCCCGATCGGTGGTGCCGACATGCCGGTGGTGGTGTCGATGCTCAACAGTTATTCGGGCTGGGCGGCCGCCGGAATCGGCTTTTCGCTGAATAATTCGATGCTGATCATTGCCGGATCGCTGGTCGGTTCGAGTGGTGCGATCCTGTCGTACATCATGTGCAAAGCGATGAACCGCTCGTTCTTTAACGTCATCCTTGGTGGCTTCGGTGGCGATCCAACTGTGGCTGCCGCAGTCGGTTCGCAAGCGGCACGACCGGTCAAATCCGGTTCGGCCGATGACGCGGCTTTCCTGATGAGTAACGCCGAATCCGTCATCATCGTGCCGGGTTACGGTCTGGCCGTCGCGCGTGCCCAGCATGCACTCAAAGAGCTGACCGCAAAGCTGACCGAGAAGGGCGTGAGCGTCAAATACGCGATCCATCCGGTGGCCGGGCGTATGCCGGGACACATGAACGTGCTGCTGGCCGAAGCCGAAGTGCCGTACGATCAGGTCTTCGAGATGGATGACATCAACGGCGAATTCGCGCAAGCCGATGTGGTGCTGGTGCTGGGTGCGAATGACGTGGTCAACCCGGCCGCGAAAGATCCGAAATCATCGATTGCCGGCATGCCGATTCTGGAGGTCTACAAGGCCAAGACAGTTATCGTCAACAAGCGGTCGATGGCCTCTGGCTATGCCGGTCTGGACAACGAACTGTTCTATATGGACAAGACGATGATGGTGTTCGGTGATGCGAAGAAGGTCATCGAAGAGATGGTGAAAGCCGTCGAATAAAACCGTAATACGGGCACGGGCGCTGATGCGCGTGTGCCACCTCAGTTCCCCGTTCGGCCTGCCTTCAGACAGGCCGAATGCTTTTGGGGATTCACCTTTGCCCGTACATCATTTGCTGCGCCAGCATCTTGCGTGCCGGTGCCACGGCATCCATCAGTCCCAGCGACAATCCCAGCAATCCTTGCGACAGCGTCCCTTCCGGCGCACTGGCAAAGACGCGCGCCATCGCATCCGTGACGCGGATGGTCATGCCGCGGTCCCGGCTGCGCTGCGTGCTGAATGCCGCCAGTGCCGCGGGACTGACATCGCCCGCCAGCAATCGCGCCAGCACCATCGCATCGCGCAAACCGAGATTCAATCCTTGCCCTGCGACCGGATGCAGCGTCTGCGCGGCATTGCCGATGGCGATCGTGCGCGCGGTCGGCGCGACCTGCGCGTTCAGGCCGAGCGGGTACATGAAGCGCTGCCTGCAATCGAGGAAGCGGCCGACCCGTCCACCGAACAACGCTGCGAGTTCGCTCAGGAATGCGCTGTCATCAAGCGTCATCAGGCGCCCGGCGGTGTCGCTGTGCGCACACCAGACCACCGCGTAGCCATCGTCCTGGGGTAGCAGTGCCAGCGGACCTTCTGAAGTGAACCGTTCGAACGCGCGCTGCATCAGCGGCGCGCTGGTCGTGACATGCGTGACGATCGCGCTCTGGCGGTAATCGCGATACAGCGTGCGCGCCGGCTGCTGCGCAAACACGCCGCCTTCGGCCTGAATCAATACGCCGGAGCGCAAGCTGCTGCCATCATCGAAGTTCAAAGTGACCTGGTCGGCTTGCTCGTCGGTGGCGCTGACCTGCGTCGGCCGACGCACCACGATGCCGGCTTGCGTGGCCGCTGCCGCCAAAGCCGACACCAGCGCACCATAGCGCGTGACATAGCCGAGCGCCGGCAAGTCGTAATCGGCACGATCCATCAGCGTGCGACCGAAATGGCCGCGCCGCGAGACATGGATCTGGGAGATCGCCTGCGCCGGCACCGGCCAGGCGCCGACCTGTTCAAGGATTTGCCGGCTGCCATACGACAGGGCGATCGAGCGCGGGTCGGCGGCCGATTGGGCCGCTGTCTTCGCATCGATCAGGGCAATGCGTGCCGGTGGCACGCCGCGCTGGACCAGCAAACCCGCCAGCACCAGTCCGACCGGACCGGCACCGCAAATGGCGATATCGACGTCGGTCTGCATCAGGCGTTGCGCATCATGGCTTCGATGTCGGTAATGGTTTTCGGTGCATCACTGCTCATGACCTCGGCGCCGTCGACGGTGACGGCGACATCGTCTTCGATGCGGATGCCGATGTTCCAGTATTGCTCGGGAATGCCCGGTGCCGGGCGCACGTAGATACCCGGTTCGACGGTCAGCGTCATGCCGGGATGCAGGATGCGCCATGGTTTGTCGCCGCCAGCGGCGGTGGTGTCGTTGACTTCGCGGTACTCGCCGACATCATGCACATCCATGCCCAGCCAGTGGCCGGTGCGGTGCATGTAGAAATGGCGGTAGTCGCCATTGGTGATGACATCGTCAAGCGTACCGACCTTGTTGGCATCGAGCAGACCGGTATCCAGCATGCCTTGCGAGAGGATGCGTACGGCGGCGTCATGGCCGTCCATGAAGCGCATACCTGGCCGGATGGCGGCAATGGCCGCCTGCTGGGCTGCCAGGACCAGTTCGTATAGCGTGGTTTGCGCCGGCGTGAAACGACCGTTGGCCGGAAAGGTGCGCGTGATGTCGGAGGCATAGCCGTCGAGTTCGCAACCGGCGTCGATCAAGACCAGGTCGCCGTCTTGCAGGACCGTGGCACCAGCCCGGTAATGCAGTACGCAGGCATTGGCGCCGGTGGCGACGATCGAGGTGTAGGCCGGGAAGTCGGAGCCATGGCGGCGGAATTCATGCAGCAGTTCGGCGTCGATCTGGTACTCGTGCAGACCGGGTTTGGCCATGCGCATCGCGCGCGCGTGGGCACCGGCGGAGACCGTTGCGGCGCGGCGCATGATGGCCAGTTCGGAGTCGTCCTTGATCAGCCGCATTTCATTGAGCAGGCCAGTGACATCATGGGCCGATGACGGGGCGGTAATGCCGGCGCGCGACTGGGTGCGGACTTTTTTCAGCCAGCCCTGGACTTGCGCATCGAGTGCACTGTTGCTGCCCAGCGCATAAAACAGGGCGGGCTGGTCGGCCAGCAATTTCGGCAGGATGGCATCGAGCGCGTCGATAGGAAAAGCAGCATCGAAGCCGAATGTCTCTCGCGCATTGTCGGGGCCGTGTCGAAAACCTTCCCAGATTTCGCGCTCGCTATTTTTTTCGCGGCAGAACAGGATGGATTGATTTTTTTTGCCGGCGACCAGCACGATGGCGGCTTCCGGCTCGACGAAACCGGACAGGTAGTAAAACGTACTGTCGTGCCGGTACGGATATTCGGCATCGCTGTTGCGGTGCACTTCCGGCGCGGTCGGGATGATGGCTACGCCACCTCCGCGGGCCTGCATTTGAGCGATCAGGCTGGCGCGACGGGTGGCGTAGGAACTCATGGTCGTTTGCTTTCGGTAAGAGGACGGTTCAATCGGGCCAGACGTTCGGGTGTGCCGACATCGGTCCAGTCGCCACGATACACCTCTCCGCCGATTTGTCCCCGGGCAGCAAAATCGCGTAGCAATGGCGCCAGCTTGGCGGGCTGTCCGGGAATAATTGTAGCGAATAATTCCGGCCGGTAGACGCCGATACCCGAAAATGTATGCCGTGGCGTGCCGTCGTTGTTGACGGCAAACGTGGTCAGGCCGAAGTCGCCTTCGGGCACGTGCGGCGGGTTTTTTACCAGGTAGATCCAGCCGATATCGCGCTGGTCGGCCGGATACGGGTTGCCCCACATGTCGGCATCGACCAGCGCCGATTTGACCTGCTCGAAATCAAAATGCGGGCAATAGATATCGCCATTGACGACCACGAACGGCGCCTCACCCAGCAGCGGCAGCGCCTGCGCGATGCCGCCGGCGGTGTCGAGCGCGATGGCTTCGGCCGAATACTGCAGCGTCGCGCCGAACTGGCTGCCGTCGCCTAGTGTGTCGACCAGTTGCTGGCCAAGATGGGCGTGGTTGATGACGATCTCGGTGATGCCGGCACGCACCAGGTTCAGGATGTGCCAGACAATGAGCGCGCGGCCGCGGACCTTGAGCAGCGGTTTGGGACAGGTGTCGGTGAGCGGACGCATCCGCTCGCCGCGTCCGGCGGCAAGGATCATGGCTTTCATGCAGCAGGCTTTCAGTAAGAGGTGAGGATCAGAATGTGTAGCCGACCGACGGTGCCTTGTCCTCGAGTTCATCGAGCAGCACGATCAGCGGTGCCAGCACCTTGTAGCGACCGGCCACCTTGCGGGTGTAGCGCAGCACCAATGGCAAGTCGTTCAGGTAGGCGTCCTTGCCATCGCGGTGATACAGGCGGGCGAAGATGCCGAGCACCTTGAGGTGACGCTGCAAGCCCATGAATTCAAAGTCACGGTAGAACGCGTCGATGTCGGGATTGACCGGCAGGCCGGCGCGCTTGGCGCGTTCCCAGTAGCGGATGGCCCAGTCCAGCACTTGTTCTTCATCCCATTCAATGTAGGCGTCCCGCAGCAGCGACACCAGGTCGTAGGTAATCGGGCCGTACACCGCATCCTGAAAATCGAGGATGCCGGGATTGCCGACCGGTAGCACCATCAGATTGCGGGCATGGTAATCGCGATGCACAGTGACCTGCGGTTGCGCCAGGTTGTTCGCCAGCAGCGCATCGAAGACGCCATTGAGCGATTTGTGCTGGGCCTCGGTGAGCGTGACGCCGATGTGTTTGGCGACATACCAGTCGGGGAACAGCATCAGCTCGCGCTGCAGCAGCGCGCGGTCATAGTCGGGCAGCACGCCCGGCTGGCTGTGCATCTGGATCTGGACCAGCGCATCAATTGCATCGAGGTACAGCGCGGGTGCGGTGTCGGCATTGAGTTGCTGCAAATAGGTGGTCGCACCGAGGTCGCTGAGCAGCAAGAAGCCTTGCACGACATCCTGCGCCAGCACGGTCGGCACCGACACGCCGGTCGCAGCGAACAGTTCGGCGACCGCGATGAAAGGCCGGACATCTTCCTGCGGTGGTGGTGCGTCCATCACGATTGCACTGCTGCCGTCACCGAGATCGACCCGGAAATAACGGCGGAAACTTGCGTCGGCAGATGCTGCGCGCAGGCTGTCGATATGGATGTCGGCGGGCAGACTGGCAAGCCAGAGTTTTAAATTGGTCAAACGAAGATCAGTTGGCATAAGTAAAGGCAGGAGGCGGTCCGGGGTTTCCGGTCGTGAGGGAATGAGTTCCCCTATAATAAGTGATTCAATTCAAAAAATCGCCTGCCACGGTGGTCACCCTCCAATTTCATGATCCGGTTCCCTGTCCTGTCCCCGACGCAGCGCCTGCTTCGCATTTTGACCGCTGTGGTCGCTGCGGCGGCATTGCCGAATTATGTGCTGGCCCAGAAGGCCTCCAAGCCCGTGAGCCAGAGCGATCGTGAAGCACCGGCCGAAATCAGCGCCGAGAGCATGACCGGCCGGCCTGATCGCGAAATCACGCTGACCAACAAGGTCGAGATCGTGCGCGGCGTGACGACGATTAACTCCGACCAGGCCCAATACCA
>CAILRJ010000078.1 GCA_903836575.1 uncultured Burkholderiales bacterium | reverse complement strand
GATTGATGGTGTCACGGTTGACCTGAGTGCCGCAGTATTCCAGCATGGCAGTCTTCAGTTGGTCGCCGTAGGAAGCTATGTTGAAATCAAGGGCAACATGAGCGGCAGTACATTGGTGGCAACCAAGATCGAACTCAAGACCAATAGCACCGCCAAGGACGTCGTCTACGAACAATCCGGCGTGGTTCAGGGCTTTACATCGGTGGCCGGCTTCAAGCTCAACGGATTGCAAATTGATGCTTCACAAGCGGTCTTCGAACACAGTGCAGCAACCGGTCTGGCCAACGGGATCTACATCGAAATCAAGGGTGCGCAAAATAGTAGCGGTGTGTTCATCGCCTCCAAGGTAGAAATCAAGACTGCCTCACAGAGCTGAACGCACTTCGCTGATTGAATTATCTCCATGCCAACGGCGCGCTGTTGGCATTTTTTTGGGTGTCAAGTCTGCCAACGCAAGCCATCGACTCATCCGCTGCGGGCAGTGCCAGCTTTGCCCGCCTCGATCGACTCGACACGCGCGTCTTCATCACTGAAAAAGAAATCAACTTCCTGTCATTTCCGCTGCCTGCGGACAGCCGGATGCTCTTCGATGCCGGTGATGGTTCCGGCGTGCTGCGCGACAACCGGTTGGGACAGAACGTCCGGCTTGAGCAAGAAAAAATCGGTTTCAGCTGGATCGAATCAGCGCTGGCAGCGCTTTCCCGTCACTGAAAATTCCCATTCCGGTATGCCTGAAAAAACTGCCATTTAATTTGCAACACCTCTCAACCAATCTTCCCTCCAATTCTTATTACCGACTATTATTAACCACTAGTTACAAACCAATCCATTTTCCCGACATGGAAACATGAACGCAAACGACCTTCAAAAATCCTTGAAGCGCCACGTGCCACCGACAGCGGGAACTGGTCCGCGCCGGTTGCGTTTTATTAAAAACAATAGCGCAATGGTGTTGTTCTGGACCTTTCTTTGTGCACTCCTGATCGCACTTCATATCAATAAGCAACAAGCAGAGGAACCACTTGATGTAATCACGTTACTGCCTTCACTGGCAGCGTTATCGGCAGCCTGGTTATGGTCTGCCCGGGCATGGCATCGTTACCAAAAGAACGAAGTCCGGGAGTCCTATCGTATGGCGACCGAGTGCAGCATCGACGGCATAACAATACTGATGTCAATCAATGACAGGCACGGAAATACCATCGATTTCAGCATCAGTGATTGTAACAATCGGGGCGCACTGTTCTATGGCGTCGATGCGACCACACTGATTGGCATGCACTTATCCGAACTGACGTCGGCGGAGCACTTTCCCGAAACAATGGCAGCGATGCGGACGGCGCTCAAGCTCGGGTATACCGAAGATGAATTGCGGGGTCATTGCGAGCATCCGCACGAGCCAGAATGGATGCATCGCAAGCTCGTTCGAACCGGCACGGGCATCGCCATGACGTTGCGCGACATCTCGGAAAGGAAAACACACGAGCGGGAACTGTGGCGCATGGCGAACGAGGATAGCCTGACCGAGTTACCAAATCGCAATTGGCTCAACGGCTTTTTGCCGGAAACGATCAAGCAGGCACGACTGGCCGGGCGCATGATCGCCGTTCTGTTCATTGATCTCGATGACTTCAAAGACGTCAACGATACCCTTGGCCACTCTGCGGGTGATGAACTGTTGCGCGTAGCAGCACAACGCCTGAAATCGGTCTTGCGTCCGGGTGACCATGTCGCCCGCCTCGGTGGCGACGAATTTACTGTCATCCTGTCGGCCATTGCCGATCGCCATGCCAGCGCACTGGTCGCTCAGCGCATCATCGACGCTTTTACAACTCCTTTCGAGCTGGACCATGGCACTGATACGGTGGGTATCTCGATCGGTATCAGCCTGTTTCCATACGATGGCAACGCTGCAGGTGACTTGCTTAAAAATGCCGACATCGCGATGTACTGTGCAAAAACTTCCGGGAAAAATCGCTACCAGTTTTATGAGCCGCGCATGTCGGAAGCGCTGAAAGCCAGAGTCGACATCGAGCGCGCACTGCATTGCGCCATTGAGCGCAATGAGTTCGTGCTCTTTTACCAGCCACGAATTAATGCCGCCAATGGACAACTGGTTGGACTGGAAGCACTAGTGCGATGGCAGCATCCGGAGCGCGGCATGGTGCCACCACTTGAGTTCATTGCCATTGCCGAAGAAACCGGCATGATCCTGGCCCTCGGCGAACTCGTTATTGAACAAGTCTGCCACCAGCTTGCCCGCTGGCGTGATGCCGGCTTGGCGGTCGTTCCAGTGTCAGTTAACGTCTCACCAAGGCAGTTTGACAAAGGCAACATTAAAGCGCTGTTCGCAACACATATGCTGCACCACCGGATTGAGGCCGGCCTGGTCGAAATCGAAATCACCGAGTCGTTGATGATGAGCGAAGAGGAGGAGCTCTCGCATGAACTGCGTACGATCCGCGCGCTGGGCATCAAGTTACTGGTCGATGATTTTGGTACCGGTTACTCGTCCCTGTCGCAATTGCAGCGCCTCGCCATGGATGTACTGAAAGTGGATCGTGCATTCACTTCAGAACTCGGTAAAACGACAGAAGGCGAAGTATTTTTCCGGGCCATTGTTTCGATGGCCCACGCGCTGGGCATGACCGTCGTGGCCGAAGGCGTAGAAACAGTCGAGCAATTACGCATCCTGCAGGCACTCAACTGCGATGAAATCCAGGGTTATCTGATTTCGCGACCGATACCCGCGAGCGATATCCCGACCATGCTGCAACAGCGCTACTTGCAATGCCACTCCGGCCAAATCGTCTTCCCTGCACAAGGCAAGACGGATATTGCTTTGTAACAAACAACATCGTAGTCTCCGGCCAGGAGATTCCCATGAACAACTTGACTGCACCCTACTTCACTACTCTGAGCGTCGCCGCCGCATCGCTGCTGGTACTGGCACTGACCGGTTGCGCCAGTGGCCATCGCAGCGCGGCCGCCGACATCGCCGGCCCGGCCATCGCCGGCAGCGGCGTCACCGTCTTCGCTGCCGGTGACATTGCCGATTGCCGCCATAGCCCGGCTGCCGGCACAATGGCGGCCCGTAGCGCAGAACTGATCGCCGCCAGCCTGGCCGGCGACCCCAGCGCGGTGGTCCTGACGCTAGGCGATAACGTCTACCAGTCCGGCACAGCCGCCGAACATGCCGACTGCTATGCACCGACCTGGGGACGCTTCAAGCAACGTACCTTGCCCAGTCCCGGCAATCATGAGTATTACAGCAAGGACGGCGCCGGCTACTACGATTATTTCGGCGACCTGGCCGGTCCGCAACGACGCGGGTATTACAGCAAGGAGGTCGGCGACTGGCATCTGATCTCGTTGAACAGTAACCTCAAGGGCGCGGCCCGGCAGGCACAGCTAGACTGGCTCAAAGACGATCTGGCGACGCACCCGTCGCTTTGCTCGCTGGCATTCTGGCATCACCCGCTGCAAAGCTCGGGTGGTCACGGTAGCGATGAGCGCATGCGCGCCGTATGGCAACTGCTGGCCAGCGCCGGTACCGACCTGATCCTGTCAGCGCATGACCATGACTACGAACGCTTCGCACCGCAAGGACCGGACGGCACCATGCGCCAATTTGTCGTCGGTACCGGCGGCGCCGAGCTGTCGCCATTTCGCTTCTTTATCACCGGGAGTGAAACCGCCAACAACAACACTTTTGGCGTACTCAGACTCATCTTGAAAAAGACCGGCTACGAGTGGGACTTCTTGCCGGTTGGTGGCGCCATGTTCCGCGATCATGGCAGCGCACGCTGCGGCGCATTGCCCGGAAAATAAAAGGCCGGGACGATATTCCCGGCCCGACTGCCGTTAACGCAAAATCCGGTAGCACGGCGAATAGGCTGTGCCGGGCAACTTCATCCGGTTCTGCTCGACAAACGACTTCAGCAGCGCATCCATCGAAGCCATCATCACCGCATCGCCCTGCAATTCGAACGGACCATGTTCTTCGATTGCCTTGATGCCGTCGGCTTTGACATTGCCCGCCACGATGCCGGAAAAGGCCCGCCGCAGGTGGGCCGCCAGCAAGTGCGGCTCCTGATTTTTGTGCAAGCGCAGCGCGCGCATGTTGGCGTGTGTAGGAGCGAACGGCTGTTGAAACTCCTGGTCAATCTTGAGCAGCCAGTTGAAGTAATACGCATCGCCATGCGTCTTGCGAAATTCGCGCACGGCCTTGATGCCGCTATCCATTTGCTGCGCGACCAACGCGGGATCATCAACGATGATCTGGTAACGGGCCTGTGCCGCTGCACCTAGCGTGTCGCCGATAAAACGGTCTATCTGCTCGAAATAAGCTTGCGCACTTGCCGGACCCGTCAGGATTAACGGAAATGGAATTTCCGCATTGGCAGGATTGAGCAGGATACCAAGCAGATACAGAATTTCTTCCGCGGTACCTGGTCCGCCTGGAAAAACTACGATACCGTGGCCAGCTCGGACAAACGCTTCGAGACGCTTTTCAATATCCGGCAAGATCACCAGTTCATTACAAATAGGATTAGGCGACTCCGCTGCGATAATGCCAGGCTCGGAAAATCCCACGTAGCGGCTGCTCTGGATACGCTGCTTCGAATGGCCGATGGTCGCACCTTTCATCGGACCTTTCATCGCCCCCGGACCGCAACCGGTACAGATATCAAGTCCACGCAAGCCCAGTTCGTAACCGACCGATTTGGTGTAGTTGTACTCATTGCGCACAATCGAATGGCCACCCCAGCACACCACCAGATTCGGGCTCAGCGCCGGCCGCAGCACGCGGGCGTTACGCAGAATATGGAACACCGCATCGGTCAGACCTTCGGAGGTCGCAAGGTCGAGCGAGCCGCCGTTATAGATTGCCTCATCGACATAAATCACATCGCGCAATACCGCGAACAGATGCTCGCGGATACCACGCACCATCTTGCCATCGACAAACGCACTGGCAGGCGCGCCACGCACATCAAGCTTGATGCCGCGTTCGCGCAACACGATACCGATGTCAAAATCCGGATAGCGCTCCAGTAACACCTTGCCGTCATCCATGTCGCTGCCACAATTGAGTACTGCCAGCGAGCAATTACGAAAGAGCTGGTACATGCCGCTGCGACTGCGATCAAGCAATCTGGTGACTTCTGCTTTCGAGAGGACTTCGAGGTGACCCTCAGGGGAGATCTGGGTATCGACGGTAGGATAAATCATGCGCACCATTTCTTGAAAAGTAGAGGAACAATCTCAGTGTACTGAGATAGGTTATTCCTCAAAAGCAATTTTGTTTAATACCTGCGACGCAGCAACAAGTCCGAATGCAGCCGTCACGACCATGGCCGATCCGAAGCCTGCGCAATTGAGTCCGGTGATACCGGCGACGCCGGCTTCGTCATCGTCTTCAGCACTTTCCGCAACGGCAGGAAAGCGCAGGTGCTCGGTCGAATACACGGCATCGATACCGAACTTGTTGCGCGTGCCGCGCGGAAATCCATGCTCGGCACGCAGTCGCTTGCGCACCTTGGCCAACAATGGCTCCTGCTCGGTACGACACAAATCGCATACGGCGATTTTCGTCGGATCGACCTGCCCGCCGGCGCTGCCGATGGTGATCAGTCGCAGCTTGTTCGTGCGGCAATAAGCAATCAGGGCGGTCTTGGCGCGCACGTTATCAATGGCATCGACGATAAAGTCGTAGCCACGGCTGCCGATCATCGCATCAAGGTTTTCGGCATCGATGAAATCTTCAATCTGGTTGACCTGACAAAACGGATTGATCTGGGCGATGCGTTCAGCCAGCGCCAGGACCTTGGCTTGTCCCATCGTTGCAGTGAGCGCGTGGATCTGCCGATTGACATTGGACTCGGCCAGATTGTCGAGGTCGATCATCGTGATTTGTCCGATCGCACTGCGTGCCAGCGCTTCGACGATCCAGGAACCGACGCCGCCGACACCGATCACACAAACATGGGCGGCCCGAAAACGGGCCAGCGCGGGAGCGCCATACAAACGGGCAATACCGCCAAAACGGCGATCAAAATCAATATCGGGAACGGAGGAGTCTGTCATGGTTGCGGAGAGAGAAGTCATCCGCCATTTTAACGGACGGCATCATTGTATTTGCATCATTGTATTTGCGCCTAAAATAAGGACCATTGCACCATCTACCAAGGACATCACCATGAGCGACACCAGCACAATCACCGGAGCTTTCCATGTCAATCGCTGATCTGCGCAAGGATTACAGCCAATCCAGCCTGTCGCGTAGCGACGTGCTCGACGACCCGATCCTGCAATTTTCCAAATGGTTTGACGAAGCGCTGGCGGCACAGGTGCCGGAACCTAATGCAATGAGCCTGGCAACCGTGGCGAGCGATGGCCGACCGTCATCACGCATTGTGCTGATCAAGGGATTCGATTCGCGCGGCTTTGTCTGGTTTACTAATTACGCCAGTCGCAAGGGACAGGAACTGCAGCACAACAGCCATGCTGCGCTGTTGTTCCACTGGGTCGAGCTCGAGCGCCAGGTACGCATTGAAGGCCGCGTAGAACGGATCTCGGATACTGACAACGATGCCTATTTCGACAGTCGTCCATTGATGAGCCGGATCGGTGCAATCGCTTCTGCGCAGAGCGAACCTGTTGCTAGCCGACAAGCGCTGGAAGCCCGCTTCAACGACGCCGAACTGGCCAGCGGACCGGCTCCAGTGCGCCCGGCCCACTGGGGCGGCTATCGCCTGGTACCCGACTACCTCGAATTCTGGCAAGGCCGGCAGTCACGTCTGCATGACCGGATCGCCTATCAGCAGCAGCCCGACGGCGCCTGGGAGCGCGAGCGCCTGCAGCCGTAACGTGCCGTTGAAACGGCCAGCCTACGTCATGAACGCAGCTTGGCCGTGAACATCTTGCGGAATTTGACTACTTTCGGTGCCACCACGAAGGCGCAGTAACCTTGATCCGGATGCTGGACGAAATAGTTCTGGTGATAGTCTTCGGCCTTGTAGTACGTCGTCGCCGCACTGAGCTCAGTGACGATGGGTGCATCCCAGACGTTAGCCATTTCAGCGATCACGTGATGCGCCATGTCTTCCTGCTCCGGAGAGTGGAAATAAATGACCGAGCGGTATTGGGTGCCGACATCGGCGCCCTGGCGATTTAGTGTGGTCGGATCATGGATGGTAAAAAATACTTCAAGGATCTCGCGGTAGCTGAGGACGCTGCTGTCAAAAGTGACCTGCACGACTTCGGCATGGCCGGTGGTGCCGTTGCAAACCGCTTCGTAGCTCGGATTGACGACGCTGCCGCCGGTATAACCGGACTCGACTGCCAGTACGCCATTGAGTTGCTGGTACACCGCTTCAGTACACCAGAAGCAGCCTCCGCCTAATGTTGCCATTTCCTTAGTCATGTTCTCTCCTGTAATGGAAGCTCCAACTTTAACGCAAACAACGGTGTGCCGCAGTCAACCGGCTTTTTCGGCATAATGTCGCAACTCTCAGGAAGCCCGATGCCACTACCCACTCAAAACACCACCATGGAACCATTCGACAGCCGCCATTTTCGGCATGCGCTGTCCCAGTTTGCCACGGGAGTCACCGTCATCACAACCCGTGCGGCCGATGGCACGATGCTGGGCTTGACCGCCACCTCGTTCAACTCGGTATCGCTGCAACCACCGCTGGTGCTCTGGAGCCTTGGTGCCTCTGCCAGCAGCATGGACGCATTCAGCACCGGCACCCACTATGTGGTCAATGTGCTGGCAGCTGACCAGTCCGCTCTGGCGAATCGTTTTGCCAGCCGCATCGAGGACCGGTTCGCCGGTGTGGAACTTGATTTTTCCGCGACCGGCCAGCCAGTCCTGCGCGGTGCAGTGGCCTGGTTCGAATGCCGCAACCGCAGCCGCTATCCGGAAGGCGATCATGTGATTTTTGTCGGCGAAGTCACGCATTGTGAAGTGGCGCCGCGCGCGCCGCTGGTCTATCACGGTGGCGCCTATTGTTCGGCCAGCACACTGCCGCCAGCGTAAACACCAAAAAAAACGCGCTGCAGGACGATTCCTGCAGCGCGTTTTTTATTGCTGCTGCGCGGATAAGCGCAGCAGCCTGGTCAGAATTTGTAGCCGACCGAAATACTGAACGAGACCGGATCAAGTTTGGTATCGATGGTGCGCCTGATGCCGGAAGAATCCAGCGTCGCCGTCGTCTTCAGATAGGTTTTGACCAGTGCTGAATCAACGAACCAGCGGTCGTTGATCGCATAGGTTGCGCCGATCTGCGGTGAAATGCCGAACTTCGCATCAATGTTGATGTTGGTTGGACCAAGCAACGCCACCAGCGTCGAGCTGGCATGCGCATCACGGAAATACGCATACGTCACGCCGAGGCCAACATACGGGCGAAACCGTGCCGTTGGTTCGAGCAAGCGGTACTGCAAGAACAGTGTCGGCGGTAACTGCTGGACATCACCGATCTTGCCGACACCGTTAATCGTTCCTTTGCCGACCATGTCATGCCGGTACGGCAAACCGAGTACCAGTTCGGTCGAGATGTTATCGGTGATCATGTAGGCCGCTGAAACAACCGGTGCAAACGCACTGTTGACATCGACCTTCACGCCGCCAAGACCGGGGCCACTCAAGTCGCCGCTGTGGACCATCGGCGTGATCAGGTTCTCACCCACTTTGACCATCCATTGGCCCGCTGACTGGGCCGCTGCCGGCAATGCCGTCGTACCCAGCAAGGCAACCGCAACCGCGGCAAGTAACCGCGGCAAAGCAATTACGGATTTGTTCATGTGTCTTCTCCAGTGCGAGGAATCCTCGTTATCGTGTTGTTCTCTGCCTGTGACGGGTGTCACCGCCAACGATCAGAACCAGCCTTTTTTTGCCAATTGCAGCGTGACGTAATCGGAGAACAGGCGATGACCGAAGATAGTCGGATGGACCGAGTCGGCAAACAGGAAGCCGGCATTGGCGGTCGGTATCAGCGTGCTTGCGTTACAGAACAGCGAGGATTCTCCTGGCAACTTGGTCAGATCGCACGCCGGCACCGAGAAGTTGGTCACACCGTACTGGACCGAGTTGGCGAACACATCCTTATTGGCAGCATTGGCATCGACTACCACCACATCGAGTGCCATGTCGGTAATGGCTTTCTGGAAAGTGACATTGAAAGTATTGACCAAGGCGGTCAGCAAAGCCCTGCCATCAGCTGTGGTCGAAGCGCCATACGGCGTCTGCGCGCTGTCCGGCAAATTCATCACGACGACGTATTTCGCACCTTTGGCGAGGATCTTGTCGCGCACGTAACCGGCCAGTTCAGTCGCGGCTGTCGCCATTGCCAGACCGGCGGTTTGCTGGGCTGCCTGAGCTGCAGCGCCGACGCTGGCGGCGGTTGCACCCGATGCGGCAGAGGCGGCACCGACCACCGCACCGACATAGCCGGCTTGGTAAAACACGTCATTGTTGCCGCCATAAACGAACACCAGGTCAGTCGGCTTGTAACTGGCATTGGCCGCCAGATGATTCTCCATCTGGGTTTTCATTGGAATCGTCAATGCACCCGTGCTATGACCGATGCCGTTGAGGTCGGTCACACGCGAACCACCCTGACCATATGCAGTACAACTGGCAACCGGGCACGTCACGCTACTCGTACCGTAGCCGACTACGTTAGGGGTGATTGCCAGGTTGAGCTTGGCAGCAATGTCTTCGATCCAGATCGGCCCCGGGTTGGTGGTGAACTTGCCGCCAGTCGGCAACTTGGTCACCGGGTTAATCGTGGCCGGGGTATAGGAGCCGGCGTCACTAAGGCTGTCACCGAATGAAATGACGGCACTGAATTGCGGTTTGGAAGGGCTGCCGGTACTGCCGCCGCCACAACCGGCAAGCACTGCGAGCGAGAGGATTGCAGCCGATAGCTTGAACTGATGCATTGCGTGTCTCCTTTAAAAGGCTTTTTGACCAACGAAAAACTCCACAAAAACGAACGTGTGTTCTTTTAATTTTGAACGAGTATGTCACCGATATCGGTGATTGACCAGACGCAAAACGTTGTTCTATCAACCAGTAATTAGAGGAGTTGCTCCAGAATGCCTGCCGAGTCGTGTGCGGCGCGGCGCAAGCGATCGTTGATGGCCTGCCAGTCTGCAGAAAGAGGCGGTGCTTCAATCAAAATCACGTCGGCTGCAGCAGTATCGAGCGCACGCAGACCGGCATACAGACCATGCGCATAGCCCGCCGGAGACGATGGCAGTTGCAGCGCCCCGGCGTGCGGACCATCGCTCCAGTGCAGCAAGGCGACCCGACGACCAGCGTCAGCAAGTTGCTCCAAGGTCTGTCGAAGTAGCGCGCTGGCGACCATTGCCACCGGAGTTTGCGGTGCATAGTGCGCTTCGAGCGTGCCGGAGGCGCGCGGCGCAGAGGCGTCCGGTGTCGCTGGTAAAACGCCGAGCACCTCGGCCAGTTGCAGTGCCGTGATGCGTCCGGGCCGCAGCAATACCGGGCCATGCGTGTGCAGGCGCGACAAGTCCAGAATGCTCGACTCGATGCCGACCTCGCTCTGACCACCATCAAGAACCAGGTCGATCGAGCCATCGGCAAACTCATCACGGACATGTTGCGCCAGGGTCGGGCTGACATGGCCGAACTTGTTGGCCGACGGTGCGGCGATCCCACCTTTGCCACCCTTGAAGGCCCGCAACAGTGCCTGCGCCACCGGATGCGACGGACAGCGCACACCGATCGAATTTTGTCCGCCCGCTACCGCTGCCGGAATATGCGCAGCCCGCGGCAAAATCAGTGTCAGCGGACCCGGCCAGAAAGCCTCGATCAGACTGCGCGCCTGGGCCGGAATCGCGCTGACCCAGTAACCCAGATCGGCTTGCGGAGCCAGATGCACGATCACCGGATGATTCGAAGGCCGGCCCTTGGCAGCATAAATGCGGGCAATCGCCGCCGGATTTTCAGCATCCGCCCCGAGGCCATAAACGGTCTCGGTAGGAAACGCTACCAAGCGCCCCTGTTCGAGCAGGTGCGCGGCGCGGACGATCTGGTCGGACAGGAGCAGACTCACGTGCGGCCTACAGTGCGATGCGCAGAATCGCGCAGGCAGCTTGCAAGCTCGCCTGTGCTTGAGCAAGCGTCGTCGCAACAAAGGTCACATGACCCATCTTGCGCGCAGGCCGTGGATCATCCTTGCCATACAGGTGCAAGGTCGCGCCGGGCAAGGCCAGCACGCGATCCCAGGCCGGCTCGACACGCTCGCCGGTGGCAACATCGAACCACAGGTCACCAAGGAGATTGAGCATCACCGCCGGCGAGTGCTGGCGCACATCGCCCAGCGCCAGGCCGGTCATCGCCCGCACCTGCTGGGCGAACTGGCTGGTCATGCAGGCATCGATCGTGTAGTGACCGCTATTATGCGGACGCGGTGCCATCTCGTTGACCACCAGCGAGCCATCGTCGAGGATGAAAAACTCGATGCACAGCACGCCGACATAACCCAGCTGGTCGATGATCGCCAGCGCCGCATCATGCGCCCGCGCAGCACAATCGGCCGTGACGTTCGGGCCCGGCACGGTAGTCGTGAACAGGATACCGTCGCGGTGGACGTTCTCGGCAATCGGATAGACCACGGATTTGCCATCATGGCCACGCGCGGCCAGCACCGAGACTTCATAGGCCAGCGGCAACATTTTTTCGAGCACGCACGGCACGCCGTTCATGCCGGCGAATGCCGACCGCAATTCGGCAATCGTCGTGACGCGCGCCTGGCCCTTGCCGTCATAACCGAGGCGTACCGTCTTCAAAATGCCGGGCAGAAGCGCATCAGTGACCGTGTCGATATCGCTGTCAGCGGCAATCAACTGATGCGGTGCCGGCTGTACGCCGGAGCGTGCAGCGCAATCAATAAAGAAGCGTTTTTCGACCATCCGGTCCTGCGCCACCGACACGCACGCCGCCGACGGCGAAACGCTGGCATGCTGCGCCAGCAAAGCCAGACTGGCAGCCGGTACGTTCTCGAATTCGGTGGTCACTGCAGCACATTGCAGTGCCAGTTCGTGCAGCGCATCGGCATCGTCGTAACGCGCCACCAGATGGCGGTCGGCGGCGTGCGCGGCCGGCGCATCCGCAGCAGGCTCGAGCACCGCGACCTTGTAACCCATCGCTTGCGCGGCATGGACGAACATCCGGCCGAGCTGGCCACCGCCCATCACACCGAGCCAGGTTGCCGGCGTTGCCGACGGAATCAGCGCGGACTGCACAGTGCTCATATCGGCAATACCATCGCCAGCGCGACTTGCGTCTGCGCCGTGCGGAACGCCTCGAGCTTGGTAGCCAACGCCCCATCGGTGGTGGCCATGATGGCGATGGCGGTCAATGCGGCATTGGCTGCACCGGCTTCGCCGATGGCAAAGGTCGCGACAGGAATGCCCTTGGGCATCTGCACAATCGACAGTAGCGAATCTTCGCCACGCAAATACTTCGACGGCACCGGCACACCCAGCACCGGCACGATGGTCTTGGCCGCCAGCATGCCCGGCAAGTGCGCCGCACCGCCGGCACCGGCGATGATGGCGACCAGGCCGCGCGCGCGGGCGCTTTCGGCATAGGCAAACAGCTGGTCCGGCATGCGATGTGCCGAAATCACTTGTGCCTCATGCGCGATACCAAAATCCTTGAGCATCGCGACCGCATGCTGCATCACGTCCCAGTCCGATGACGATCCCATCACGACGCCAACTTTTACCGATTCAGTCATCTCAGTCCTCCAGCGTGCCACCGGTCAGGCGCTCGAGCGCTTCGCGGTATTTGGCACCCGTTTTTTCAATTACGTCGGCCGGCAGATTCGGGGCCGGCGCGGTCTTGGTCCAGGCGGTCAGCGTTTCGAGATAGTCGCGTACAAACTGCTTGTCGAACGACGGCGGCGAGCTGCCTGGCGCGTACGAATCGGCGGGCCAGAAACGCGACGAGTCGGCGGTCAGCACTTCATCCATCAAGTACATGGTGCCGTCGGCATCGAGGCCGAATTCGAACTTAGTATCGGCAATGATGATGCCGCGCGTGGCGGCATAATCGGCTGCTGCCTGGTACAACTTGATACTGACATCACGCATCTTCGCTGCCAGTCCGGCACCGAGGCGCTGTTCCATGTCGGCGAAGCTGATGTTCTCGTCGTGCTCGCCCGCCTCGGCTTTGGCGGCCGGCGTGAAGATCGGTTCGACCAGCTTGTCGGCCTGACGCAAACCGGTCGGCAGTGCGATGCCGCAAACTGCGCCAGTCGCTTGATAATCCTTCCAGCCGGAGCCGATCAGGTAACCCCGCACAACCGCCTCGACCATGATCGGCTGCAACCGTTTGGCCACCACTGCACGACCGCGCACCTGATCGATTTCACTGGCTTGCACGACCGATTCCGGCGTCACGCCGGTCAGATGATTGGGCACGATGGCGGCAAGTTTTTCGAACCAGAAATTCGACATCTGGTTGAGCACGCGGCCCTTGGCCGGGATCGCTTCGTTCATCACGACGTCGAAAGCCGACAGGCGGTCGGTCGTGACGATGAGGATCTGGTCGTCACCGACGGCGTAGTTGTCGCGCACCTTGCCGCGGCCCAGCAGCGGCAACGACGGGATCTCGGACTGATAAAGACTGGTCATAGTTTTTCCATGAAATCCGGCCGGGGATGCATGCGCAACGCCGGCCGTGAGATGCCCCTTGGGACAAGTTTCTGTTTAATTAACGCATTACTACACGCTTATTGGACAATCTGTCTCAGATCGCCCTGCTTGTATTTCGTGGCCATTTTTTCGAGTGACAGTGGCTTGATCCTGGCGGCCTGACCTTCGCAACCGAACGCCAGGAAACGCGCCTTGGCCACCAGCATCGCTGCTTCGCGGGCTGGTTTCAGGTAATCGCGCGGATCGAATTTGGAGGGATTCTCGAACAGGTAGCGGCGGATCGCGCCGGTCATCGCCAGACGGATATCGGTATCGATATTGATCTTGCGCACGCCATGCTTGATGCCTTCCTGGATTTCTTCGACCGGCACGCCGTAGGTCTCTTTCATGTCACCGCCAAATTCGCGGATTTCGGCCAGCAATTCCTGCGGCACCGAGGACGAGCCATGCATCACCAGATGCGTGTTCGGGATGCGGGCGTGGATTTCCTTGATGCGGTCAATGGCCAGGATATCGCCGGTCGGCTTGCGTGAAAACTTGTACGCACCGTGCGAAGTACCGATCGCAATGGCCAGTGCATCGCACTGCGTCAGGTGGACGAAGTCGGCGGCTTGCGAGACATCGGTGAGCAATTGCTCGCGCGTCATCTTGCCATCGGCACCGTGGCCGTCTTCCTTGTCGCCCATCATGGTTTCGAGCGAACCAAGCACACCCAGTTCGGCTTCGACCGTCACGCCGATCGCGTGCGAGAACTCGACCACTTTGCGCGAAACTTCAACGTTGTATTCGTAGCTGGCGACCGATTTGCCATCTTCGTTGAGCGAGCCATCCATCATCACCGACGAGAAACCGGAGCGGATTGCGGTCATGCAGACCGACGGCGACTGGCCGTGATCCTGGTGCATGACGACCGGGATGTGCGGATAGGCTTCGATGGCCGCTTCGATCAGGTGGCGCAGGAACGGCTCACCGGCATATTTGCGGGCGCCGGCCGAGGCCTGCATGATGACCGGCGAATTGACCGCATCGGCCGCGCCCATGATGGCAAGAACCTGTTCGAGATTGTTGACATTAAATGCCGGCAGGCCGTAGCCATTTTCAGCAGCGTGGTCGAGCAGTTGACGCATTGAGACGAGTGGCATGGTGTAACTCCAAAGCAGATTAAATTCGGTACTTCAATGTGCGCCAATCTTGACGATCTTCAGCGCATTGGTGCCGCCGGCTTGACCCATCGGCTCACCCCAGGTGACCACAATCATGTCACCCTTTTCGACCACGCCTTTGGCCAGCAACAAATCCTGGACGTTTTTCAGCACGAGGTCGGGATCGGTCGATTGCTCCAGTTCGAAAGGCCGCACGTTGCGATACAGCGCCGCCTTGCGCCGGGTCGCCATGCTCGGTGTCATCGCAAAAATCGGGATATCGATGTTGTGCCGGCTCATCCACAGCGGTGTCGATCCCGACTCGGTCAATGCAACAATTGCCTTCACGCGCAGATGATACGCGGTGAATAGCGCGCCATACGCAATCGATTGATCAATCCGGCTAAAAGTCAGGTTCAGGAAGTCGGCATCGAGCTTGTAGTCTTCGGATTTTTCGGCCTCGATGCAGATCGCATCCATCGCTTCGACCGTCTCGACCGGATAGCGGCCGGAGGCGGTTTCGGCCGAGGTCATCACGGCGTCGGTGCCATCAAGCACGGCATTGGCCACGTCGGACACCTCGGCGCGGGTTGGTACCGCATTGACGATCATCGACTCCATCATCTGGGTTGCGGTGATGGCCAGCTTGTTCGAAGCGCGCGCCATCTTGATCATGCGCTTTTGCAAGGCCGGCACCGCCGCATTGCCGACTTCGACAGCGAGGTCGCCACGCGCCACCATGATGCCGTCGGAGGCGTCGAGGATTTCCTGCAGGACCGGAATCGCTTCGGCCCGTTCGATCTTGGCGATCATCAATGGCTTGTGACCGAACGGCTCGCCGGCGATGTTGGCCAGCTGGCGCGCCATCATCATGTCGGTCGCGCTTTTCGGGAACGATACCGCGACATAATC
>CAILRJ010000077.1 GCA_903836575.1 uncultured Burkholderiales bacterium | reverse complement strand
GTTTGACTCATATTTTTATACATAAGTCTTAAAATTCATTCAAAATCAATGACGTAGCGTTGTGGGAACACCGGTGATTTCAAATATTTTTTTGGCGTTGTGTATAAAGGTATGGGCTTGACTTGGTTGTCTGTAAAAAGAATTGCGGCTGTAACTTCATAGGGAATACATAGCAACTTTACGAGGCAGACCTGTCGTATATGTTCGAATGCTCTCATCAGTTCCAAATTATTTCGTAGGACAACGATGAAAGAAATCTGAGGGCAAGGTTGAAGTCGAATCGATGCTGTCTGAGGATGCGATTGATTTGCTATCCACCAAGCGCGTGCACCGTTGTAAGCCGAACCGTATCTGACACACGCCTTGGAGGCGGGCTATCAAACTGGCGAGACACCGGTGTCGGCGGAAGTTATCGACGCTATGCTGGCGCAACAAATATCTGGCATGACAATTCAGCACCAAATCTGCAGAAATTAAGGCTTTGTTCACTCAGACACTTGATCCGATACTTACAGCAGAATTACGCGAAAAAATGTTGGCGGCGGGTCTGCCGATATAGTGGATCGCAGAGGTCATCAAACAAACCTCCGTTTTATTGCCTGGGGCGACAGTGAGGATGCGAGCTGCCTGACCACTACATCTAGTATTTCGTTCAGTCGCAAATAAAGTGAGCTGGCGGCGGCTGATTGCAAGCTGGTCGCACAGAATGCGAGCTGATTCGCATTTAATCTGAGCACGAGCCGCCGGTGAGTCGCAATTAATCTGAGCTCAAAACAGCGGTGATTGCGAGCTGGGCCATTTTCGATTGCAAGCCGCTACATTTAACACCCAATTTCTGGTGGTACCTGACAAGCGTTCAGGGGTGCGCATTTTCGCGACGGCATAGACCTGTTCACGTTGCGTAAGAATGGCCGACGCCTTGCCGCCATGACGCTGTGCCGGCGTGATGAATTTCAGTCCGGTGTGCTTGTGCTGATGGCTGCACCAGCGCACAAACTGCGTCGTCCAAAGACTGGCATCCCCGCCAACCGGCCATGATGATTGTCGTTTACCCGGACATGATGGTTGACGCTATCGAGCCACACGTCATGCCTTCGGAAGTTGCGGAAACAATCGTCGTATTTGCTACACTCGGTGTTACACCAGCCGACCTCCCGACATGCACACACCTTTGGCCACCGCTCCAACCTACGGCGACATCGTCTTCAATATCTCCGGCCATCCGCCGGCAAGCATCACCGAGCATCGTGGCGTCCGCTACCTGCACCTTGGCACACCCTGGGTCCAGGGAGCGATGCGTATCGAGCGTCCCGGAATGATCGAGCTGAGCTACGTGCGGATGATGATGATGTGGCTGTTGTTCATGCCGCAACCGCGCCATATCGTGCAGCTCGGACTGGGCAGCGCGGCACTGACAAAATTTTGTCATGCGCGATTTCCGCAGGCACGCGTGACTGCGATCGAACTGAACCCGAACGTGATTGCGATCTGCGCCAGCCAGTTTGCACTGCCGCCCAACGATGCGCGCCTGAACGTCATCGAAATGAATGCGCTCGATTTCGTACTTGACCCCGTCAACCAAGACAGCATCGATATCCTGCAGGTCGACCTGTACGATGAAGACGCGCGTGGTCCGGTGCTCGACACGACCGAGTTTTATCAGGCCTGCAGCGACTGTCTGCACGCCGAAGGCATGATGCTCACCAATGTTTTTGGTGAATTTTCCAGCTATGACAGTAACCTGCAGACGATCGCGTCAATCTTTGATGCCGTGGTTTGGGTGCCCGAAGCCGAGGATGAAAATATCGTCGTCATTGCATTCAAGCAATCGCCCCTGCTCGAGTTCAACCTGCTTTACGAACGGGCTGCCGCGATCAAGAGCAGTCTCAATCTCCCGGCCAAGAGCTGGGTAACGGGCCTCAAGCAATGGATGCTAAACCAGCAATAGCTGTCCGAAATATTATTTGTCGACTGTGATGACTCGTTTCAAGTGACAAGTATTTACACGGAATTGATCTGAAATTTTGGACCGTTGCCAGCGATCAACAACGGGTAACTTGGCCGGATAAGGTTCGCATCTCTCATTTTTACGCGGAGGTAGCGCGCCGTCGGGATAACGTATGGTAGTGCGGGGCAACAGCATCGCTATGGCAACAGGGTGACGTCGCTCGCAAGGTGAGTCCGCCTCACGAATAGGCAAACCTCATGCCAAGTAGCACCATTCTCCTGATCCTGATCCACCTGCGCATACAGCTCATGCATTTTCGCCTGCTGCAGTCACCCCCATGCCACGATACCTGTCAAGTAATTACGATATCAACCCTATTCTGACGGCTTATGTTTAGACCGTCTGACATCAGGTTACGGTATGGCCCAACCTGACTGCGGATTCAAAGCTGATCAGGCCGGCGATGCCGAACTGCTGATCAGACTTTCCGCAGAAATGTGCAGTCCGACATGCAGTCGGCGGATCATGGCGAGCGTCAATGGCCGCTTGTAATTGAGGATTTCATAGACGCGATTAAGCTTGCCGATCATCGGTACCAGATCCTTCGCGACAAGACCGGCCTGTTCCATTCGAAACTTGATGGCCGCGACCGGATCAGGAGCAGTGACCGGATAGACCGTGCTTTCATATGCTTCGATGAGCATCAACAAAATCTCGAAGCGGTCTCCTTCCAGCGAACCAGGAACGGGTTCGTGATCAACGTACCAGGAGGCGGCCTCCAGCGACTGTTGATAATGTTCTTCAGTACGGATTGGTTTGAGTTCCATCTGTTACTCCATGTTGATCGTGGCCGCGTCAATCCTGTCGTATTCGGCGTGCGTGCCAAAGAACTTGATGTAAATTGCGCCAAACTGGTAGGCGATCGCGACAATCAGGCGGTGGTCATTGCCCTTGATATTGAATACCACCCGGTTCTGACCGACCAAACTGGCATTGCGGTACTAATTCTTGATGTCTTGCGGCGTCTGCCAACGCGCTGCGCTCGCTTCCTCGTGCCACGCTTGCAGTGGCTGCTCGGTGCCGGGATGCCGTGTCCAGTAAGCGACCACGTGTTTTTTAGATATGGTGCACATAAAAAGAATTTATGTACCGCCATGGGACTAATGCAAGCGCCATCGGTCGACGATGGCACAAGAGGTTCGCAGCGGGAGACCGTGTTCTGTTTGCTACCAGCATGAACTCGCGCATGACCACAAAGCCTGTTCTGCCTATACGCATTGCATGTGTTTGCGACTTACCTTCGATTTTCCCCATAAGGTGTTCCGCACCCAAACCGGCGGAGATTTCAGATCCTCTATTTTCGGTAGGCACCAACAATCAGCCTTAGCACTTGTTGGAAAACTAGTCGTTGTCTTTTCCAGCAGCCTGATACAGGCTGACACCGTTTTCCAGCACCAAACCTGGAATTCCCTCTACGTGGGGAGAACACAGAATTCGGAAAAAATAGCACGCTAAGTTCAGCGCGCAGGAGCAAACGGTTGAAAGTTCACCAAGCGCGCTATCAGCGCCATGGCGCGGGCACAGGCGGCGGCCTCTTTGGGCCCACTGACGGTGGCATGACAGCTTTGTACATCTATTTAGGCTCTCTGAGCAGCTAAAAGCTCTGGCAGTACGCAAGGGTTTTTTTGCGCAAGGTCTTAGCGTACTATTTTTTTCCGAAGTCTTCGGGCACCCCACCATCGCTACACCCGGCACCCGGAATGACTGGGCCATGAAACGTGAAAAGAAGCCACCAAATGACACGACCAGTTGGAAAGAATTGCCTGTTGCAAGAGCAAACTGAACCACGACCACATGTCGATTGCGGACCTTTTCCATCACCCACGGTGGGCAGCGGCACTTCTAAAGCACTTTCGGCAGCACACCATCATCCTGCGATTTTGGAATAGCCTCCTATGCGCTTGACATAGACCAACAAGTCCACAAAAAATGGATGGCAACAGAGCGTGGAAGAGTCGCCGACCAGCAACAGCTTGCGCCGTGCGCGGGTCATGCCCACGTTCATGCGGCGGATGTCGGAGAGGAAACCGATCTCGCCCCGAGTGTTGCTTCTCGTCAATGAAATGGCAATGATGTCGCGCTCCTGGCCCTGAAACGAATCGACGGTGCCCACGCTGAGCCTGCGTTGCAGTAGCAAATCACTGAGCGCGGCGCTGTCTTCGATAGCGTCCTTCAAGTAGTTGATTTGGGCGCGGTACGGTGCAATCACGCCAAGGGTGAGCGGGGCCTGTTGGGGTTCAGTTGCGTCGTAGGGTCCAAGCAGTTGCGCAAGGCGCTGCAGCAGCAAGTGGGCTTCTTTGGGGTTGGCCGTTGAACGGCTTTCGGGAATAGTTACCTCCAGAAAGCCACAACCGGCCGTGTCGATGAATTCCATAGGCAGGTCGGGTGCAAAACGCGGGTCGTAAGCGGCTAAGCCTGCATGGCGCACGCTAAGGTGCGGCACCAGTTGGCTACCGTAGAACTTTTCTGAGCTGAAGCCCATGATGAGCTCGTGCATGCGGTATTGCACGGTGAGCATGCGGGCCGTCTGCGGCTGTCGCTGGATGCACTTTTCAAACAGGGTTTCGCGCAAGCCTTCGCGGGCGGCTTTTTCGCTTTTCACCGTGGGCGGTAGCTGGTGGTG
>CAILRJ010000076.1 GCA_903836575.1 uncultured Burkholderiales bacterium | reverse complement strand
CCACCTTGTACCCAGCCAAAAAAACCTGGATGGGCATTGCCCGGACCATACGGCAGGACCGATTGCATGAAGGTCGCATGGGCATCGGCCAGCGTGCCCGGTGCATGCGGCAGCGCTTCCTTGAAGGCGTCGCGCGCGCTTGACGGAATGGGTTGCCAGACCGGTCGCTCGCGCAGGTGCTGCTGATAGTCGAGCATGTCGTCGAGCATGCGATGACTTTGTTCTCTAAAATCTTGCCAATTGTCGGGGTCGAGTGTCACGTCTGCGGTTATCCGGAAGCCTGCCCCAGGGAAAGGGACCTATACCGGCATCATGCGTGTTCCGGATGAAAAGCGGAAGCCAAAACAGCCCTTGTTTTAACGGACTATTTGTCGGATGGATTTTCAGTCTGGTTAGTTTGATCAGGCATCAGCATAGATACTCAACAGCAGCGGCTGTGCCAGCGTCTTGTCGAACGCAATGATCTGCCGGCACATACTGCTATCGATGAAGTGACCCGCTGCCAACAACAGCGATCCATTCGACAAGACCAGATCCTGCGCCAGCGTGACACCCGGCTGGACTGTGGCTGCAGGGATTTGCACCCTATTGCGATCGGATACCGTATTGCCCGCAAGGTCGTCGAGTAGCCGCAGCAACTCCGTCACAAGCTGCGGATCATAGTGCTTGCCGTGATCCTGCAAAAGTATTTCCCGGGCCTCGTCCGGCCATATCTTGCGCGGAAAAATCTGGCCGATTTGCAGGTTGTCGTAATCGCTGATCAGCGCCAGAATGCGCGCACCAAGCGCAATGTCGTTACCGCTGAGCTGATCCGGATAGCCACTGCCATCGAAACGTTCCTGATGCGCGCGTACCAGCTTTGCGGCACCGCGTAGTTCGGCAAGCGGCATCAGTAATTGCTCGCCATGAATCGGATATTTGTGATGTTCGATACTTTGTTCACGACTCATCACTGCCCGCGGCAATTTGAGCATGTCATCGCTCAGTCCGATCTTGCCGATGTCATGCATCATCGCTGCCAGAAAGATGTCCTTTGTGGCGGTCTCGTCGCAGCCTATTTGCACGGCCAGCTTGTGGGCGAGATCGGCGACGCGTAGCGAATGCCCGGCCAGATTGCCACCACGCATTTCGATCAAATTGGTGAACACCTTGATCGATAACATAAAATTGGTTTTGAGCTGGTTATTAAGTTCAACCAGATCGTCACGCGCCTGTTCCAGTTCGACAGTCCGCTCGCGCACCTTGCTTTCGAGGCTGTTATTGAGCGTGACCAGTTTGGTGTTTTGCAACAGCGTCAGCGCCTCCATTTCGGTCCGCTCCTGTTTCAATATCTTGTACTCGAGCGCTTGCCGGACCGTATGAACGATATCGTGATCGTCCCAGGGCTTCATGATGTAGCGATAGATTTCACCGCGGTTGATGGCATCGAGGATGGCCGCAATGTCGGCATGACCGGACAGCAGCAGACGTACTGTATCGGGCCATAAGAGTCGTACTTTCTCCAGGAATTGCGCGCCACTCATACCGGGCATGCGCATGTCGGAGATCACCAGATCGACCGGATGTTGCGCCATTATCTCCAGTCCGGCGGTTCCACTGTCGGCCACCAGTATCATGAAATTTTCGTTACGAAAAAGACGGCACAACGCGGACAAAATATTGGGCTCGTCATCAACCAGCAGAATCAGGGGCATGGCAGGACTCTCGTTAAATGGGCTGTCGCAACGGTAGTGTGATCCGGAACGTCGTACCGACGCCGACGGTACTGTCGACGTCAATCCGGCCATGGTGCTTGCTGACGATGCCATAGGAAATCGACAGACCGAGACCCGTACCGGTGCCGATCGGCTTGGTCGTAAAGAAAGGATCGAAAATACGTGAACTGTTTTCGCCATCAATTCCGCAACCGTTGTCAGCCACCTCGATCCAGGCCGTCCCGGGGGTGCTGCCGGTGCGTATCGTGATGGTGCCACGCACGGCACCAATGGACTGGGCGGCATTGATGATGAGGTTCATGATGACCTGGTTAATTTGCGACGGCAGGCATTCGACATCAGACGGAGCGCCGAAGTCGAGCACCACATCGGCTTTGTAACGCACTTCATTACTGACAATATTGAGGGTCGAATGGATACCCGGGTGCAGGTCGATGATCTGCCATTCCATCGCATTATCGACACGTGAAAAATCTTTCAAATCCTGCACGATCTGGCGAACCCGGACGATTCCTTCCAGCGATTCGCGCATTATTACCGGGATGTCGGCTTTCAGGTAACCGAGATCGATGCTCTCGCGCAGCGCACTGAGGTCACGCCGGACCGTGGCCTGACTGATCAGCGGCTCGGCTTTTTCATAGGCATCAAGCATGTCCATCAGTTGCTTCAGATACTGACCCAGCGCACCGAAATTGGAGAAAATATAGCCGATCGGATTATTGATTTCATGTGCGACACCTGCGGCGAGTTGGCCGATCGAGGCCAGCTTTTCTACCTGCATCAGTTGCTGTTGCAGGCTCATCAATTGTTCATTGGCCTTGGTCAGCTCATCATTGCGACGCATCAGCTCGGTTGTGCGCACGATGACCAATTGCTCGAGGTCGGCATGGACTTTCAGAAGCGCTTCCTCGGCGTGTTTTTGGGCACTCACGTCCTGCAGCATTGCGATTGCGCCAATCATGTTGCCCATCTGGTCGTACAGCGGTGCTGCAGAAAACTGGATCCATTTTCCCCCGTTGGCCATACGTGGGAAGAACCCTTCGCCCACGTAGGTGCAAGGCGTCAGCGAGGACTGGCGCACCTCGCCCGGATAGCAGCGCAGAATCGACTCCGCCATCGCGCCGTCGACAATCAGATCGGCCAGCACAGGACGTGCTGTTTCGTAAAAGGGTTCCCAGTGATTCCTGGTGCCGAGCATTTCCGCTGCGGGTGTACCGGTCAGCATCACGCATGCACGGTTCCATTGGATGATGACGTGGTCAGCGTCAATTGCATAGGCGGGAATCGGGGAGTTTTCGAGATGACCGAACCGGTTGAAGAAGGCATCTTGTTGACACTCATTATTATCCGCTGCGAAATCAGGCGCGTTGGGAGGGGAGAGCGGGAGCGTAGTGGTCATGACTGGACTAAGTGGGGTTCGTGGCGCTGCGTGTTGCGAAGCTGTCGGTTGGCTTTTGCCAGTTCAATGTTGGTGGCATACACCGCACGCGTCAGGCGGCGATTTTCATCGGCCAACTCCTTGCGCTGAAAAGCTTCCTCGATGTGACCACGCAATTTGGCATCGTCCCAGGGTTTGGTCAGGAATTTGTAGATATCCCCTTCATTGACGGCATCCGTCACCGATGTCAATTCGGTATATCCGGACAGCACAATACGAACGGTTTCCGGAAAACGTGTTTTTGCAATACTCAGAAATTCGACCCCTGTCATTCCCGGCATACGCTGGTCGGACAGAATCACATCCACCGTGTGTTGTGCCAACAGGGCAAGACCTTCGCTACCGCTACCGGCCGTCAAGATGTTGAAGTCACTGCCTCGTAGCAGTCGTTTCAATGCCGAGAGAATATTGGCTTCGTCATCGACCAGCAGCAAGGTACGCCGGATTTTTTTTGCGGCCAGCAAAGAGGGTGGCAACGCAGTTCCCGCCTGCAACAGCTCGATAAGTGCGCTGGCCGTTACAGGCTTTGAAAATAAGAAGCCCTGTATTTCATCGCACATATTGTGACTCAAGAAACGACATTGCTCTTCAGTTTCCACACCTTCGGCCAGCACCGAGAGACCAAGTGTGTGCGCCATTGAAATGATCGCTTTGATGATGGCGGCGTCGTCCGAATTGTCGACCAGCTCCCTGATAAATGAGCGATCGATGATGATTTTTGTGAAGGGGAACCGCTTCAGATAACTGATCGACGAATAGCCGGTACCGAAGTCATCCAGAGCAAATTCCACGCCCGCGTGATGCAATTGCTCTAACGTCACCCGTGCGGTACTGGTGTCGTCCATCAGGACCGCTTCTGTGATTTCAAGCGTCAGCATCGCTGGATCAACACCCGATAAATTGAGCAACATCATGATTTGATCGCCTAGCAGCGAATTGCGAAATTGCACTGCTGATACATTCACTGCGACGGGTACGATCGGCAGCGCCTGTTCCTGCCAATTTGCCATGTCATTACAAACCTGTTCGATCACCCATAAACCGATCTCGTCGATCAGCCCGATTTTTTCAGCCAATGAGATAAAACGATCCGGTGCGATCTGGCCCAGCTCGGGATGATTCCAGCGTGCCAAAGCTTCAACGCTGGCGACTTGACCGGTATGTAAATTGACCTGTGGTTGATAGTGCACTTCCAGTTCGCCATTCACGATTGCGTTGCGCAATGCCGACTCCAACGTCGTGCGTTCGTGCTGTCGCACCGACATCGCATCGATATAAAAGAGGATTGTGCTGCGACTGGTTTCTCGCGCATGCGACAAGGCTACCGCGGCGTAGTTGAGCAAGGAACCCGCGCTGCGGCCGTCGTCCGGAAAAATCGCCAACCCGAAGGCACAGGTCAGATGGATGGGTTGATCGGCCAAAGGGATGGCCTGAGCCAGCGAGCGCTGAATCGCCTGACAGCGTGCAACTGCACCGCTGCGGGAATCCGCGCGCATTATTAATGCATAGCGGCCATTGCCGTCGTGACTGAGCATTTCATCGATTTGCAGGCAATGCCCGATCCGCTCGGCAGCGATCTTCACCAGAAAATTTTGCGACTGTCTGTCCATCGTGCCCGATGCAAACTGATGCTGGTCAATATCGATTGCGGCAACAGTCAGTTTCAGCGGATTAAAGGCGGTCGCTAAGATCGCCTTGTCGAGGTAGTCGCGCAATCCAAGCTGGTCGGTCAATCCGGTTAATCGCGCGTGACGGGATTGCTGCGGCAATAATTGCTCGTCATTCTTGCGCGTGGTGATGTCTGACAGCATGCCAATGAAATGCGAGACGTAGCCTTCATGATTACGAAATGGCGTGATGCCCAGTTCGCACCAGTGCAACGAACCATCCTTGCGGTAACTGCGCATTTCTATCGAGATGGGCTCGGCTGCAGTCAGGGCATTCCGGAATTTTTTTTGTTGCGGCTCGTAGCTTTCAACACCGTTGACGTACCAGTCGATACGACCGGCAAGCTCCACTTCGGAGTAGCCAGTCATGCTTAGCGAGGCCGCATTGGCATACAGCACGCGATAGCTTTCAGTTGCGTTCGATAACACCACCACGCCGCAGTGACTGACATCCAATGCCATGTAAGCGACGTCCTGCTTGATGCGGAAACCTGTTTCGTTGAGCGATTCTGCGAAACGTATCATGGCCGCGCCTGTATGGTGAGGATTAAATAACAACCGACTTGTAAGTTTCTTTGCAGAAACTTTATCTTACTCCAAGTAGATTTTTTTTACGACTGCCATTTTTTTATGATTGGTGGTCCATGACGTGGCATGTCACTACACCGTATTTTGCAGTTATCCGAATTCCCGGCTAGTCGTGTCAAAAAAGAGGGCTGGAATTATCCGGAAAAGCAAACGACCTGCCTACCCATTCCGCACCCGGAAACGCATCGGGCGCTTCACCCGCAGAGGATCACTGCTGCCGCCGCAGCCGTCAGCAGTCGAGTCGATCAGTGATCTTCGCAGCACGACGAATTAATACCAGATCAGGCTCAAACGTAATCGCCTGTTCGGCTCTGGCCAGCGCGGATAGCGCGTGCCGATGCGCGGCAATGCGCATCGCGTCGTCATCTCTCGCTGCCAGTGTTTGCAAGGCTTTCTGCAGTCGCACCTGCACTTCGAGCAACCCGGCGCCATCACGGGCGATCCCGTTGAAGGCATCGTCGAACATATCTGCGACCGACAGTTCGGGTACAAAAATCCGGTCGCACTCGGGTGCCGTTGCCGGCTCCGGTTCCTGCTGTCGTGGCGCTGACCAATGGACAAAAAGTCGCACCAGAGTACCGATGATATCGATGGCGGTACCCGGATCGTTGACGGCGGGAGACAGCGCGCGACTGGCAATTTCCGACAAGACCACCAGGCCGAAACGTGGATCGTGCGCGAACATCCTGTCCTGACCGATGACAAAGGCTTTTTCGATGGGCGCAAGATCAGCAAGGTCTGCGCGGCGATCATCCGGGAGTACATAGGCAATCGGCCGGTCCGGCGTAGCAAACGTACCCGGTAATGCAGCAACAATAATGCGCACCTTGTACTCGCTTGCGCAGCTTTGCAGTTTGCCGGAATCAATCCATTGCACATAGCCCACCGTCTTGGCATACACCGCCGTTGCGTGCTCGTCGGAGAGCGTCGCCGGCACGCCGCGCAAATTAGGAAACGCCTGCCGGTCCTGCATGGCCCTGACGGTCGCTGCTTCGACCTTGTCGATGACGTTTCCCATCCGGCCAAGCCGGGCAATCTTGTCGACCCAGCGCACGAACGTGACAATCACCACTGCCAGTGATATCAGCGTTAATGAAATCAACAGAAAGCGTCCGGACTTTTCGTAGACTCCGTTCATCAGAGCAACCAGTGCGACGATGCTGAAAATGAATACGCCAATAAAGGTCGACAACGCATTTTGTGAAACATCATCGGCAATAACCAGCGAGAAAGCACGCGGTGTGGCCGTACTGCCAGCGGAGGCATATGCAGCCACCATCGACGAGACTGATAACGTCGCGATAACGAGCATGCTGGCAGCGCTGATTTTCAATAAATCCTCAATCGAATCCTGATTGACATCAGGAATGAGCCGTTCAAGGCTGAGGCTAATCGGTACGGTATCAGCCAACTGCGCGAGCAGTGCCGCAGCGACGGACAGCAGACAAAATAGCAGCGGCTTTATCCACAACCGTTGCCGCAATCGATTCAGAAAAAATCGCAGTTGCTCTCCCACTTGGTGTTCCTTTCGAAGGATTGATGTTGCCCTGTGCAGTCTGGTCAGGTGACTAACCAGAGCGAACCCAGAAAGACCGTCGCAAACAAAAATATTCTCTGGCGTACCAGAAATTTTTTCAGTGCGGATTTTACATGACAGAATTTTCCGGAACCCGGTGACATCGCATCGTGGTTTGTTGACGCGACATAACCAGCTCCCGACACCAGGTGCCCGACAGCGCTAGCCGGACGAACGCGAACCTGATGCGATTTTATAAGCCACGTCATGGAACTGCTGAGCCTTTCTGATTACTTATGCAGCAGTTGCGCTGTGACTGCAGCAGACAATTTTTACGCTGAAAAAAAATGGTCGCTGACTTCCTCAGCAACGGCGTCCTCGTGGTCGTTCTCATCTGTTATTTCCAGGAGCGCATCGCGTGTCTTACGCTGTATCTTCGTTAGGTGGCGATTGATAATTTGACTCAGTTCCTGCTGATAACGATGGATCGCCGATACAATCATGCCGGCAAGAGCAGCATAACTGGGCAGGGCAATTTTTTTGCTGATCAGCAGATCGATGATTTACAGCAGTACCAGCTTGGGGCGGAATTGGACGCGCACCATGTGTGCTATTAAGGTGGCTGCGAACGCTTTTGCGGACGCATCGAAGGCGCTGCACCCAAAGTGGTGCAAAATCAAACGCTGGTGTCTGGCGTAGATTTCATAACTAAAAGCTTTGAGCTGGACATCGTCCGGATTTACGCCGATTTGCCGGGCGACAAATTCGATATCGGATTGGTGAAACCGCCTTGCAAAAAACTTGCGGCGCGCCTTGAAATATCCCGCCATCACGATGAAGCATACCTTGTTGATTGGCGTTCGCATGCTCTCCATCGAATCGCCGAACATCAAGGGAGCGAAAAAGAATTTGAGACGATCAACGCTATTGAACACTGGCGGAGATTCGAAGGTCTCCTGTTCCAGCGTATTGAAAATAGTCATTCTGGCCATCGGAGGTGCTCGCGAAATAAAGTACGGGAAGGCAGGCAAAAGCAATCGAAGGGCGCTCTTCAAAATCGAGATAGACAGATAAGGCTTGTTATCAAGTTGGAACAATCAACGACACAAACTGCCTCCCATGAAAACGCGTCAGATCCCACTTCCCGCCGCGCATGCCCCTGATTCGATCTTCCCGGATGCCGACTCGCTGGCCGCGCGTACGATCTCGACGAACGGCAGCAGCGCGCCGCGGCGATCGGGCGCGCCATCGAGGCGCTCCGGTTACTGCCGGCGCCGCAGCCGCAGATCGGTGATGACATTGAGTGCTGGCTTGTCCCGCGTGCTGCGAAGGCATTACATGCGTACCCTGCGACGGCACGGCTTGTGTTGAGCAACCGGCGCCGCACTCGCTTGAAGCTGGTCTGCTGGGATGGCAATGGCGGGTGGATGTGTCTGCGCCGTTTGCACTGCGGTCAGTTCGTCTGGCCACAGGTAGATGACACCAGCTGGCAGTTGACCCACGAACAGTGCCAATGACTGGTCGCCGGCGTCGACTGGCAAAGGTTGGCCCCGCCCGCACCAGCGCAATGGCAGCTGGAGCATCGCGCCGACAAACTGTTGTTCTTATTAACACTGACCCTGCTCGGTACACTCCGGGTATGGACTTGCTTACCGAATTGACCTGCGCCAACCTCGATCCCGCTGTGATCGCGCAGGTGCTTCCTTGAGCAAAGCGCCACGCGGTACAGGTACAGGTACAGGTACAGGCTCATTACAAGGCCACGCTGGCAGAGATGAATTTCAAGATTGCTGCTCTGACGCTGGAACTGGCCTACTACCGTCGCATCAAGTTCGGCAAGACTAGCGAGGCCCTAAGCGGTGAGCAACGCGAGCTATTTAAAGAAACAGTCAACACGGACCTGGCCGCCATTGTGGCCGAGCTGCCCGCTCCGGACGCCAGTCGCTGCCAGCCGACTTGCCGCGCGTCGAACACCGCCTTGAGCCGGCATCGTGTGAATGGGTCCAGGGCCTGGTCGAGATCGGTGAAGATATCAGCTGACAGCTTGACGTCGAGCCAGCGCGTTTCTTCGTGCACCGTCACATCCGCCCGCAGTACGCTTGCCGAGCCTGCGAGACCGTCACTGCAGCACCGGTGCCTGCCGCGATCATTGAAGGCAGCATGGCCGCACCGCGTCTGCTGGGCTGGGTGACCGTGAGCAAATACACCGGCCACCCTCCGCCATACCGTATCGAGCAGATCAGCGCACGCCAAGCTGAACCGCTGGCGCGTTCCACGCTAGCCGAGTGGATCAACAAGACAGGTGTTGCCCTGCAGCCCTTGAGCGACCGCCTTGCCGACCTGCTCAGGCAGCGCGCGTGCTTGTGCGCCGACGAAACGCCGGCACGATAACTTGATCCCGGCAAAGGCAAAACCGTCACACTTATTTATGGGCCTGCCGGTCCAACAACTTCGACGAGGGGCCGCGCACCGTTGAGTGCGACTATCAAACCGGTCGTCCCGGTGCGCACGCCCGCACCTGCCTGTCCGGCTGGCAGGGTCAGCTGATGGTGGACGATTACGCCGGCGATAAAGCACTGTTCGCTGCCGGCATCACCGAACTGGCCTGCATGGCCCACGTGCGCCGTAAATTTTTTGACCTGCACGCCGCCAACGGCAGTCCGATTGCCGCGGAGGCACTACGCTGCATCAGCCAGCTATGTGCCATCGAACAGCAGGCACGCGCATTGACGTCGACAGAACGCGGCCAAAGGCGCCAAGTTCAAGCCAGGTCGCTGCTGACTCAATAGCACGCCTGGCGGCTTACAGCGGATGCAACCGTAGCTGTCGGGAGCGGCACCGCCAAAGCCATTGGCTATGACTCCTTGCAACCTTTTGCAAAGTCTAGCGAGTCCTGAAACGAGTGACAGGTGGAGTGGCTGGACGCTTACGGAACAACGGTATCGCTTAACCGCAGCAATCCGCACATCGCGAGCCACCCTTGATTGAACTACCCCACATCAGTCAGTAATCTATTTGCACAAACTGTCTCAAATGGTTTGACACATTGCGCATGCCCGGACTTGAAGTGCATCAACGACGCTGTTCACTGATGCCACGACGTTGTCGCGGAGATGGGACTGGAACCCATTCTGCTGCTTTCTTCCCGCTCCGCTTTTCCTGATGTTTTTATGGAACCGTTTCCTGCATTTCGTCCACTTATGACCCATACCAGCTGCAAGCCAGTCCTGTCGAAGTTCGCGATCGGAGTTTTGCCAGCCCGGATGGGACCCGATAGCCAATCAAACGCATCTCCCCCACGTTTTCAGGAAACTACGACCAATGACGCCACACTACGTTCACCAAGATGTTTTTTTTTCGGCGCAGCAAGGACTGCGCGCACTTCACCCCTTGATCGGTGCGCGCCTGGGTGTGCGTGGATGCGCGGCGCAGCAAGCCGAAGCTGCCATCGGCATTGCTGTAGTAATTTGCATGTTGACCGCCAGACACCCAAACTCCGTTCGTCATCAGAAAATAGCAGCAGCTCGACCATGGGTTGAGGGATTGTGGTGGTTGGCTTCGCAGTGGCGTTGGTGCACTTTAAATGCGAGAAGGGCAGATGTTACGAAGTGCATTGATTTTTGCCGGGCTCTTCTGACACCAAACAAGCACAACACCGACAGCCGCCGCCACACTCCGAGGATGAAATTCAAGGTACAGAACTGGCCGAAATATAAAGTGGGACTGCGGCAACGTGGCAGCTTGACTTTATGGATTGAAGAGGCTGCACTGGCCCGGTGGCAATGCGTTGGATCGGGTGAGCAGGCTCGTTATCAGGACATTGCGATTGAGTCGTACTTGATCCTGCGCGCCGCCTTCAAGATGGCGCTGCGTCAAACAGAAGGTTTAATGGCGTCGGTACTGACGTTGACGAATCAAACGGTCTCTGCCCCAGATCACACGACGGTTAGTCGCCGATCGGTCGGGTTGCCGATCATGAAATCAGCGGCGGCACCGAACGGACCGTTGCATGTGTTGATCGATAGTACCGGCCTTGAGGTCCTCGGTGCAGGTCAATGGCTGGAAGCAAAACATGGCGCGAGGTCACGCCGGACCCGGTGCAAGCTGCATCTGGCAGTCGACACCGACAGTGGCATGGTCGACGCCCGGGTGCTCACCGATCAGCAGTTGGACGATGCGTCGCCGGTGAGACTACTGCTGGACCAGATCGATCAAGAAATAGAAAAAATCATCGCCGATGGTGCCTACGATGGCGCGCCCACCTACCAGACGATCGCGCAACACGGTGGCAATATCAAAGTGGTAATTGCGCTACGTAAAACCGCTTTTCCCGTTACAGCGCCGTGTGCACCCAATCAGCGTCATTATCATCTTGAGAAGATCAACACAGAAAGCAGGTTGGCTTGGCAAACCGCCACTGGCTATGAACAACGCGCCTTGGCCGAGACAACCATGGGCCGTTACAAATCCTTGATTTGCCTTCAGATGCATTTACGAGGGCTTGCGGCGCAACAGACCGAAGCTGCCATCAGAGGCGCTGCGATAAACCGCATGCTGGCCGCCGCACGCCCAAGCTCCGTTCGCAGCCAAAAAATGGCCGCATAATCGAGCGGGGGTTGCGGGACTGTCGCCTTCAGCTTTGAAGTGCACCAACGCCGAGTCAGTGCCAGCAAACTTTGAGACAACAATTTTATTGGAGCAATTTATGTCGCGCCCTTCAAAGGTAGTGCGTTTTTTCAACAACTTACTTTACAGTGTGCCCCCCCCACGGTTTGCAGCCATTCGGCCAAATGAAAATAGAGTCGTAGCCATGTGGAACGCGCTCATTAATACAGCGCAAGCACAAGGTCGAGTACGACCGCCGTTACGTATGTTCAGCAAGACCGAGGTGATGCCAAACGAAACGGGTGTCTGCTGCCTCGACAATGAACACGTCGTGCGGATTGACACGGGCATGCCAAGCGACAAGGGCAAACCAATTCATGCCCATCGTACACGGCCACAATCCCCGGACATTGGAGCTGGCAACGTGGTCTATGCCGCCGGACAATCGCCTCACGCAGAGAGTTTCAAGGACTTCTTGGTACAGGCACTGGTATCGAAGCAGGGCATATTTGAGATCGTGTCGCGTAAAACGCATTATGACGCAGAGCAGTCGACCAAAAAATCGATCATCGATTTGCTTAAAACGGAGATTGCAAAGCCGCGCGACAGCAATAGTGCACTAATGTTTGGTAATCGGTACCAGTACCAATGCTTGAAGCAGGTCGCTGGGAAAGGACATGCTAACGACGCGGAGGACTTTGTACGCTATGAGTTGACCGTGATCGATCCCGATGGCATCACGATCAAGATTCCACTGACTCAGGCTGGATTAAAATTTAAAGATAGGGTGCTGCGGCCGGCAGAAATTCGACGGGCCGATGTGTTATTAAATGCGCATCAGGTTGCCGTTAGATCGGGCGTAGACGCCGACCAGACTGATTCGCCTAAGGTGCAGCTCATCCTTAGTCGAGCAGGAGCGGGGCGCAATGCTACGCTGATTAGTTACCATAAAATAGCAAGTCTCATTGAATGCGGGCGGGTGACTGAAGCGACACTGGACGACGCGCTGGAAGAGGAAATCTACGCGAACAGGATGCGACGTGGGCCTGGCTACGTGCATTCGATCGAACAGCTAGCGTCACTGCGAACGGCGCTACAGGAAAAAATAGCTTCGATACCACCACTGACCGCGCCTGGCATGACTGCGTCATTACGTCGTCATTCGGCACCGGCTTGGTTGAACCAGGCAGTAAATAATGCCCAACCGGTATTACCGCCGCAACAGATGACAGTAATGCAAACGCCCGCCCGCCTGCATGCCGCGACAGCGTTACCGGTGCAGAATAATGGGCGAAATGATGAGGCAATCACAGAGTCAAACCAAGACCAGGTGCATCAATTTTTGCCGAATAGCGCTTCATTGAACTTCGTTGATCCCATTAAAACGCAACAACACATTCATCACGAACAGTCGACATCCATCATGCCCAGTGAAAAAGTTGGCGTAGCCACTCTAGTCCAATCCGATGGGAGTGTGACTCATGATGGTCCGAGTAATCCCGTTCGACGTACCAGATATACCAATAACGAAATTGATATGGCAAAAGCCGATCTTCTACTTTCAGAGCCTGGAATAGGCATGTGCTGCGAACAGAAGCTGGCGGCAAACGATGGCGGAAGTTGGTGGCGGGCGGCATTTATTTCCGTGCTGTTGGAGCAGGCCGAGAGGTCAACGAATAAGACCATGGATGCGGCTGAGAGAATCGCAGATCGGGTTCGCGCGTTGGGGCCGGATTTTATCCAGGAAGCCGAGCTATTGAAGCGGATGATGCTACAGCTGACCAACAAAGGTGGCAAGCTTGAGTCCCCCGATGGCCGTGGCATTGGTATCCGCGGCTTCATGACTGATTTGCATCCTCCTGTGCAGGCTAAGGCATCTTCTGCTGCAGGCATCGTATTTGAAAGCGGCATCAACCGATTAAAGGCTGTCGGTGAGGAAAACGACGATCCTGATCGGCCAGGTGAAAAGGCACTGAAGAAAATTGCACATGCGATGCTGCTCAAAGCAGGCTTTAGTCTGGCTACAGTCGACGGATTATTCGATGAGGACGCTAAGGTAGAAGGCGCAGAAACGCACATCGTTGAATTGATGAATCAACTCGGGGCAAGGAAAGGATTTATCCTTACTCGACCATGGACGCAGCCCAATCCGAATTCCTCAGGTTATCCACGAATCGATTACGAGTCTGCCACGTTAGACATCCACCAGATGAATAATCCACTCGGGGAAATGATTGATGACAACACCGACACACAAGAAGGCGACGAAACGGAAAAGCTTATATACACCCTCGACACTATGCCGGTGATCGTGGCAGCGCACGGTCATTTCTCGATCCTCATCGAAAATAATGAAGCGAAATGGCATGTTTCAAAAACGGCCCATTTGGGCTGACAAAGACAAATGGAATCATTCAACCAAACAATAGCGTTGGTGCACTTCAAATTCGAGAAGGGGCAAATGTTGCGATGAGCTTTGATTTTTGCCGAGCTCTCCTGATGCAAAAAAGGCACAACACCGACCGCCACCATCACATTCCGAAGATGAAGTTCAAGATGCAGAACTGGCCGGAATATGAAATGGGACTGCGGCGGCGCGGCAGTCTGACTGTATCGGTTGTCGATACGGTACGGGCCCAGTGGCAAAGCGTTGGGCCGCGTGGGCAGACACGTTATCAAAGCATCGCCATTTAGACGTGCTTTATGCTGCTCGACGCCTTCAAGATGGCGCGGCGACAAACAGAAGGCTTGATGACGTCGGTGCTGACGTTGATGAATCTGACGGTCGCGGCACCGGATCACACCATAGTAAGTCGCCGGTCGGTCGGATTGCCGGTCATGAAACGCCGCACGACCAAACCCCGTTCGCAGTCAAAAATTGGCCGCATAATCGGGCAGGGAGTTGGGGCAATGTTGCCTTCAACTTTGAAGTGCACCAACGCCATTCCATTTCCTGCGCCTAGCTCAATCGCCAAAACGTGAACGATGGCATGGCAGCTTGGCTAGGGATAGATAGAGATTCACGGATGCTTGCTATTAGCTCAACAAACATCTATGTCCAAAATTAATGCGACAGAACCGCATTGTTTATCCATAGCCGCATTTTCCAATTTATTGGCACAATACCGTCGACAAGAGTGAACTCAACGTTTAGTTCTTTAAGCGAGACGGGCGGGGACGACGGCAGTATGGCGAGATCACAGTTGTAAGAGACATCGATTTTCTCAATCGAAGCAGGTAAACTTTCTGTAAGTTTTTCAATTAAGTTCTTTGGCGCTATTAATAGCTTTAGCAATGCAGGGAGATTTTGCGGCAGGTGCTTTAACCTGCAATAACCGACATTGAGTTCTTCAAGTGAGGCAGGCAGACTCTCTGAAAGACTGCTTAAACCGCTGTTGTGTTGTAAATCAAGTATTTTGAGTGAGGCCGGTAGGTTATCCGGCACACTTGTTATCCCCGCGCTACGACAATGAAGTTCGACGAGCGAAGCAGGAAAGTTTTGCGGAAACGTTATTCTGCGATTACCACGGATATCAAGATATTCGAGTGATGGGGGTAAGTTCAACAGGGAACCATTAAGACTGCTGCAAGCAATGTGAAGTCGTTTGAGAGAGGCGGGCAAGCTGTCCGGAAAACTGACAAAACAATTTCTACTCACATCTAAAACCTGAAGTGAGGCTGGCAGGCCCTCCGGCAGACTAGTCAGATAAAGTCCTTGCAAGTCCAAAATTTCTGTATCCCGCCCTGCGTTCAACCACGCTTTCATCCTATCGACAGCCTCTGTGCGTCGTTCATTGGTTCTTGTACCGTTTTCCGCCCACGCATCCCATTCGGCAAAATATTCTTCCTTGTTTTTAGTTCGTGCCGGCAATTGAGATTGAAGCGCCGGTTTACGAGCACTTTGTCCGATGCCAGATGGACTACCGCTATTATTTTCTGGGCGGGTAAATTCTTCGTTAGGTGAGGCAGTAACGACAGACAAGTTTGCTGGCCGCTGCGGTTGGTTTGTGACCGGCCTGCTGGCAAATTGAATCCTCGGTCCGGCATAGTCGGCAGCAGCGGCAATCGCTCTTAGCCGACGACGCATTGTCGAGGTCAAGTCGGAAGGGGCCAGGTGAACCACGCATTGTTGTGGAAGACTCAGAAGTCCTTCGAACGAATTCGTGAAGGCGACGCCGATTAAATTGACGTTACGAAGTTGCGTGGCACTCTCAAAATTTGGATATCCGCGTACACCGGAGCAGCCTCGCATTTCAAGCGTCTCCAGACCCGGACAGTGCGCGATATCGGGAGATGTCGACAAACCGCTACATCCATTAAGCTGAAGGCGAGTTAGTTTGGAATTTTTTTGAAGATCAGGTGGCTCGGTGAACCCGGAACAATTTCTTATTATCAACCTCATCAGGTTCGGACAGGAATCGAGGCGCGGAGGACTTGTCAGGCCAATACAGCCATCTATTTCCAAATTGACGAGTTCTGTACAAGCAATCAGATCGGGAACCGATTCCAGACTCGTACATCCGATTAGAGCTAATGTTTTCAAATGCGGCGGTAACTTTGGCAGCGTACTTACGTGCGCGCTGTTGATACTTAGCTTATCTTGATCCGGATTATTCCAAGCGTCCATGATTTGCTGACCAAACAACTGGTAACCGGCTTCCGCTCCGGGAGGAGCATTGTTTATCCATAGCCGCATCGTCCAAATTATTGGAACGATATCGTCGACAAAAGTGAGCTCAACGTTTAATTCTTTAAGCGAGGCGGGCGGAGACGACGGCAGTGTGGCCAGGCCACAGTTGTAAGAGACATCGAGTTTCTCAATCGAAGCAGGTAAACTTTCTGTAAGTCTTTCAAGTAGGTTCATTGGGGCTATTAATATCCTCAGCGATGCAGGGAGATTTTGCGGCAGGTGCTCTAACCTGCAATAACCGACATTGAGTTCTTCAAGCAAGGCAGGCAGGCTCTCTGGAAGACTGCTTAAACCGCTGTTGTGCTGTAAATCAAGGATTTTGAGTGAATCTGGTAGATTATCAGGCACGTTTGTTATCCCCGCGCTATGACAATGAAGTTCGATGAGCGAATCGGGAAAGTTTTGCGGAAACGTTATTCTGCGATTACCACGGATATCAAGATATTCAAGTGATGCGGGTAAGTTCAACAGGGGACCGTTAAGCCTGCTGCAAGCAATGTGAAGTCGTTTGAGCGAGGCGGGCAAGCTGTCCGGAAAACTGACAAAACAATTTCTACTCACATCTAAAACCTGAAGTGAAGCAGGCAGGCTCTCCGGCAGACTAGTCAGATAAAGTCCTTGCAAGTCCAAAATTTCTTCATCCCGCCCTGCGTTCAACCACGCTTTCATCCTATCGACAGCCTCTGCGCGTCGTTCTTTGGTTCTAGTACTGTTTTCCGCCCACGCATCCCATTCGGCAAAATATTCTTTCTTGTTTTTAGTTCGTGCCGGCAATTGAGATTGAAGCGCCGTTTGACGAGCACTTTGCCTGATGCCAGATGGGCTAACGCTGTTATTTTCTGGGCGGTTAAATCCTCCCTTAGGTAAAGCCGCTACGACTGCACGCGCATCGGTCAGTATCGCCAATGCGTCATGGATCCTTTCGTTGGCCGCAGTGATGGCCTTCGTCGTCGCTTTCATCCCCCGTGGTTCGCGAATCGCGGCCATTGCGCTGCGGGAAAATTGCATTTCCGCGCTCACGGTTTTTAGGTTTGCACGCCGGTTGTTCTTTTCCGAGATCGCGACATACTGATAGGCTGCGCCGATGCCGCCCAGCACTCCGGCTGCTGCGGTAACGCCGAGCACTTGAGCGGTAGTGGCATTTTTTGAACCCATCACCGCCGCTGACGACACGCGGCCGATCACGGAGGCAGAGCCGGACCCCGCTATAACCAGATGGGCAGCCTGGCCCACGCGTTGAATAGTCTGCGCTGACCACTCGCCCTGAGTGTTGTACTTCTTTTCAAGGGCTGCGTTGACTATTGGCGACCTGAACTGCGGCAGCGGATTGAACAACTTCGACAAACCCAATGAGCTCTTCAAACCGAGCGAGGCCAGACCCTCCTCGATTATCTTCCGCGCCACGCCGGTCCCAGCAGGGCTACCTACAGTGTGTATCGAAAGTTCAAGGAGGTTGCCCGCCTCCAGTTTCCCGACATCCGCACTAAGCCTGGCCTTTTCTTCTTCCAGAGGCTGCAGAGGGTCGGTACGTTGGGGTAACGGGGCAGTATTACCGAATGGCACGTCAAGAGTTGAGCCCTGAGTCTGCGGGTTGTGCGAAACAGCGGATGTTCTAGTGGCCGCGTCGATGGCACGATCAATCTTAGCAATGCGGCCCATCATGGTGTCGATCACACGAACCATGAAGGCCTCGCTCGGCGAACTGACGAGCTTGCGCAGTTTGGCGGGGTCGATGTCCGCGCCTGTGGGCTCCAGTGCCAGCAGCGATTTTTCTTTACCTGCTGGAGTGAAGACGTCGGCATACAGCATGTTCAGCTTGTTGTGATACATCTGCTTGTTGCGTTCGTCGATGCCGGCGGCGTAGTGCTGGGCGAACATTCCCAGGAAGGCGGCACCCGTTTGAACACCAGCGGCACCGATGCTGCTGACTAAATTGTCTCGGCCCACTTTCTTCGAGCCGGTAAGCAAACCCGGCAGGCCCGCGCCGATCGGGCGCACAGTCCGTGGCACTGCCTGACGGGCATTGCCCAACTGCTGGCGGGCATGCGAGCCTTGCGTCATTAGCGCTTGTTGTTGCGCTTCGCACATCGCATTGCTGCTCGACAGCACCTCGTCCGCCAGCCATTGCAGCACCGCCTGCTGCTGGGGGGCGAGGGTTTGCAGATGTTGTGCTTGTATAGGGGCGGCTGGCGCCAGCCCCAATCCCAGTTTGCATGCATTAATGGTGCCTTCGAAGCTCTGCAGTGCGTACCCAAATTTTTGGGTACGATCCGCCACCAGCTTGGCGGCCTGCTCCAGGCTGAGCTTGTCGTTCACGTCATCCTTGTTGAGTACGACAGTAGGCCCTTTGCATTCCCGGTAAATATCGCCGCGTGTCACCACGCCAGTTTGAAACCAAGCGTTGATGGCCGGCGCTGCGACGGCTGCAGTCAAGCCGAGCACGAGCGTGGCAAACGGCGTATCTGCCACAGCACCGATCAACGGCGTGGCAATGTAAGCCATGGCGGTCATCGTGTCGCTACCGAACGGGTTGGATATCCCCGACCAGAAGGCTGCCTTCTTCATCGCGTCAACATCCTTGGGCTGCAACCCCAGAGCCTCCATCCATTGGTCGACGTGTGCCTCCGAGATGCTTTCGGCGAGGGCCTTGTTTGAGCTACCCGCTTCGCCTTCCTGTTTGTAATGGGTCAATAAGGACTGGCGCCGTACCGCATTGATGACGGCCGCCGCTTTTTCAGTATCTACGGAGCGTTCACGCACCTGCTTCAGATTCCGCTGGAGTTCCCCTAGGGTGGCCGGCAGACTGTTCATATTGACGGCAGCGAAAGCGGCAGTGTCTGTTGTGCTCCCCACTGACGGCACCGTAGCGGCGGCATTACTGGAGGGCAATCGACCAGGCTGGAGGTGGGGCGGAATGGACCCACCCAGAAACGAGGTTGAACTTATATTCGCTGGATTTATCATGCTATTCCCAACTCAAGTTTGTCAAATCACCGCCTAAGCCGTTGATTTTTTGTGAAAACAAATGCTATGGCACAACATAGAGGACTTTTTATGGTGTTCCGTTTAAAGCCAATTGTTTAGAGGTGTTACGCAACATTTGTATCGTAAAGATGTGGCGCGGTGACTCCGGCCTGAGCCGTCTCTCCGTTTCCACATCCCCTCATTGAACTGGATAGGCGTTTTTCCCGCATCCGGCTATTGAACAAGATGTCACACGTTCACCCACGGAAAGCTGCGGGTTTTTGTCGGCAGTTTAATCAGCCTCAGCGACTCATGGAAATGCTGACCACGGTATGTTTCCACCCCGTGCCCGCAACCTTATGTTTCTTGCACAGCCACCGGCGGCGCCGTTGTGTTGCATGGGTGTTGATGGTCTGATGTGCGGGACTTACCGGACCAAGGCAGAAATAATTCACTCAGCCATTCAGTTTCCGGTTTGGCTATCCCATGACCACTTCGGCATCCAATAAGGTTCGGTGACGATCCGTCTACCCGGTGATGCTGTCCACAATGGGTTTGATGTTTTTTTTTGATGGCCGAGTGCCGATAAAGCACGTCCGGTATCTCGCTTGTAACATCGCCCGAATGTGTATCCGAGGACATCAAATCGCTCTTGCGGTAGTTGACACAAATATGTCTTGTCATTGTTCCCAGTCAACTTCAGCTTGGCGTTGGCGCACTTCAAAGCTAACAACGACAATCCCTCAACCAATGGTCGAGCTGCGGTTATTTTCTGATGACGAAGGGAGTTTGGGTGTCCGGCAGTCAACATGCTGTTTAATACAGCGACCCCGATGGCTGCTTCGGCTTGCTGCGCCGCGCACCAACGCGCACGCGGGCGCGCATCGATCATGGGGTGGAGTGCACACCGCCATTGCAGCGCCCAAAAAAAAGTATCGTGGTGAACATAGTGCGGCGTCATTGGTCGTGGTTTCCTGAAATCTCCGGGGAGATGCGTTTGATTGGCTATTGGGTCACATCCGGGCTGACAAAACTCCGATCGCGAGCTTCAACAGGACTGGGTTGCAGCTGGTACGGCTCATAAGTGGAGGAACTGCAGGAAACGGTTCCAGAGAAACATCAGGAAAAGCGGAGCGGTAAGAAAGCAGCGGAATGGGCTTCAGTCCCATCCCCGCGACAACGTCATGGCATCAATGGACACCGCATTACACCTAGGTTTTTTTGACTGCGCACGGGGTTTGGGCGTGCGGCGGCCAGCATGCGGTTTAACACAGCGCCCCCGATGGCGGCCTCGTTTTGTCGCGCCTCAAATCCTCATGAACGCAGCCGAGGACCGATCAAGGATTTGTAGCGACCCATGGTTGTCTCGACCAAGGCAAGCTGTCCGTAGCCCGTGGCTTTTTGCCAGGCTAATTGGCCTTTTGTGCTGGTTATCTCAAGATGACGGTCATGCTGATTGGGCGCACACGACGCAGTGCCCGAAACAGCAGTTTTGCGTGGTGGAATCCCTACCTCAGTATTGCCACCATGTTGCGCGATCGTTTCAAAGGTGGGCGCGCCATCGCAGGCACCATCGGAGATGATTTTTTCTATCTCCTCATCGATCTGCGCCAGCAGTGATCCCACTCGGGATGGATCGTCAGTATTCTGGTCAGTGAGGATCTGCGCGACGACTTATCGCATTTGACGTGCACCAAAGCCCGTCCGTCCCTGTTCCTTGATCATACGGACGACTTCCAGCTTTAAGCTAATGTCGACATGTCGACATGTCGACATGTCAACATTACTTTGTCATTGATTTTTGCTCTGGTGGTGAAGTTTCCCACCTATCGAGGTGTCTGCACAAATCAGATCACTTCATTCTGCTGCTTTCGTACCGCTCCGCTTTTTCTGGTGTTTCTATGGAACCGTTTCCTGCATGTCGTCCACCTATGACCCGTACCAGCTACAACCCAGTCCTGTTGAAGTTCGCGATCGGAGTTTTGTCAGCCCGGATGTGACCCAATAGCTAATCAAACGCATCTCCCCGGAGAATTCAGGAAACCACGACCAATGACGCCACACGACGTTCACCACGATGCTTTTTTTCGGGCGCTACAAGGGCTGTACGTACACCACCCCTTGATCGGTGCGCGCCTGCGTGCGCGCGGATGCACGGAGCAGCAAGCCGAAGCTGCCATCGGCGTCGCTGTATTGAACCGCATGTTGACTGCCGGACACCCAAACTCCGTTCGTCATACGAAAACAATGGCCGACCGTTCCTCGGTTGAGAGATTGTCGTTTTTGGCTTTGAAGTGCGCCGACGCCACAGAATTGGAAAATCAACCTTTTTTTTCATCGATTGACACCATCTTTCGTCCGTTCCACCGTCCGTCAAATATAAGTGATCAAGCATTTCGGATTTTAAAAATCCAGCGGATTTGGCGTCTGTCGCATTTATTTTTCCTAAGGGACTTAAAAAATCCCTTAAAGAAATTTATAAAACGAATTTTGCTTGACCACTTACTAATACCAATACCAATGCCAATACCAATACCAATACCAATACCAATATTAATGGAGATCCGCATGACACTTAAGTTCACCAACTTGTCCCTGGCCGCACTGGCCGTCTTTGCAACCGCCGGCGGCGCCCATGCGCAGTCCAGCGTGACCGTGTATGGCTTGACGGACCTCGGCATGGATTACACCGATAACGCCAACGCCGCCAAAAAATCCGTCATGCGCATGACCTCGGGTGGCATGAATACCTCGCGTTGGGGCTTTCGCGGCACTGAAGACCTGGGCGGCGGGTTGTCAGCCATCTTCAATTTCGAAGGCGGTTTGCTGCTCGACACCGGTGGGTCGGATGGCGTGGTTTTCAAGCGGCAAGCATGGGTTGGCCTGGATGGCGCGTATGGCCGTGTGGTAATGGGCCGCTCGTTCACAAGCGTCTATGACTTCCTGCTGCCGTTCGATCCGATGGGTTATGCGCCATCGTATTCATGGGCCACGTCGGGTAACGCCACCAGCCCCAGCAAGTACGGCATGACCACGGCTTTTGATAATCTGGTCAAGTATTCGGTGGGAGTGGGTCCGATGAAATTCGGCGCGACTTATGGCTTCGGCGAGCAAACCACCGGCGCCTCCGAGAGCGCAAAACTGGCACTCGCCACGTCGTACACCAACGGCCCGTTTGCCCTGGTTGCAACTTACGAAGAAATCAACGGCAATGACCTGCCAGCCACTGGCCGGCGTGATAAGACCACCGCCACCCACCTCGGCGCGTCGTATACCAATGGCCCACTCAAGCTTATGGCCGCTGCGCGCGACTATAAACTCGTCGCCGGCAAGGCGCTGACCGCCGATGTGCGCGGCACCCTGTACTGGACCGGCGTAACTTATCAAACGACACCCGCAGTTTTGCTAACCGGCGCTGTGTATTATCAGGACGTCAAAAATGTTGCTGTTAATACCGATGCTGATCCGATCATGTTCGTTGGCCGGGTGCGTTACGCCCTGTCGAAGCGCACCGACCTGTATGTCGCCGCCGCCTATGCCAAGGCAAAAAACGACAAACTGGTCAGCCTGTCACGAGACGATGCCGGTTTTGACAGTACTCAGCGCGGTGTCATCGCTGGCGTGCAGCACCGCTTCTAAGCATCTCGCGAGGTTCAAAATGGACAATAGGTTGGCGGGATGGATCGTTGCAGGCTTGCTGTTAAGTGCTATTCCGGCCTTGGCTACACTTGCGGAGTCAAAAACCGATGCGCATACCGATTCGCAAGTCGAATGTTTCGTCCCGTCCAAACTTGACGGCACCATGAACCTGACCTGCAAGCTGGCTAAAAATGGTTTGCAGCGCCTGCCCGCGGACATGGCAAAGAACCCGCGCATCCTTTGCCTGCAAGGTGAGTTTGGCACTGTTGCTTGGCACTCACTAGTGTCGCAACGACGGGCCGAACCGTACGGCATGATCGCAGTCCGTGCTGATTCAACGTTCAAGACCCTGGCCGACCCGATCACCGCGCTGAAACACCATCGGGGAAAAGGACTAATCGGCGCCTCCGGCACGATCTGCAGCCAGGACTTGCTAAAGATGGCGCTGCTGGCAAAGCATGCCGGTATCAACCCCAAAGTGCTGCGCTTCGTCGCTCTGGAGGGCGGTGGCGAATCGTTCATCGGGATGAAAGGCAATTGTGTACAAGTCGTCTCGGGGGATGCCTCCGAAGCGGCGCTGTATGCCGGGCCCGGCAATACCCGCGTATCGGCCGTGATGTCCGAACAGCGATTGCCGGGCGTGTCAGCTAAGGTGCGGACCGCACGGGAACAAGGATTCGACCTGGTGTGGCCAGTCATTCGCGGCGGCTGGATGGACCCGCAAGTGGCCGACGCCGATTGCCGCAAATGGGTCGCTATCTTCGACCGTATGCTGGGCGCGTCGGAGTTTGCACAGACAAGAGTGACGTATGGTTTGTATCCGTTCAGCCTGACCGGCGGTGCATTGACCACCTATGTAAAAAAAACCGTCGGGGGTTACGACAAACGCGCCGGCGAACTTAAGCTTAACGACGCAGGAATTTGAAGACTCACAACAACAACCAACAACGTACAACGTACAACGTACAACGTACAACGGAGATAACCATGTTTGCAAAAAATACGATCGCAGCCATTCTAGCCATCCTGTGCGCTACCGCTGCACTGGCACAGGTCCCTGTCGGCTATCCGGTCGACTACCAAAAAATAATCGACGGTGCTAAAAAAGAAGGCAAGGTCGTAATCTATTCCACCACCGACAGCAAGGCCGCAGCGTTCCTGATTAAGGATTTCAATGCGCTGTATCCGGGTATTTCGGTCGAGTACAACGACATGAATTCAACCGAGGTCTATAACCGCTTCATCTCCGAAGTCGCTGCCGGCGGCACCACCGCCGACGTGATGTGGTCCTCGGCGATGGATCTGCAAATGAAACTGGCCTCGGATGGCTACGCACTAAAGTACAAATCGATCGAAGCCGACAAAATCCCGGCATGGGCTGTCTGGGATGACACCGCCTACGGCACCACCTTCGAGCCTGCCGCGATTGTGTACAACAAGCGCCTGGTCGATGCCAAGGAAGTCCCGCAAAACCACGCCGACTTCGCCAGGCTGATCGTCCAGCCAAAATTCAAGGACAAGGTCACCACCTACGACATCGAGAAGTCCGGCATAGGCTTCATGTTCATGGCGCAGGACTCCAAAGAGAACGCGCAATTTGCTGACCTCGAAGCTGCTTTCGGTGTCGCCAAGGTGCGTGTGCAATCGTCCACCGGCACCATGTTGGAACGGATCTCCTCCGGCGAAAACCTGATCGCCTACAACGTGCTCGGTTCGTACGCACTGGTCCGCGCCAAAACCGATCCGTCGATCGGCGTAGCGTTACCCAAGGATTACACGCTGATCATGTCGCGCGTGCAGTATATCAACAAGGCTGCCAAAAACGTCAACGCCGCCAAGCTCTGGACCGACTACCTTTTGTCGCAGCGTGGCCAGACCCAGATTGCCAATGGCGCCAAGCTGTTTGCGATCCGTGCAGATGTCACCGGCGAAACCACCTCGTCCGACTTGGTCAAGCTAATTGGCGCGGCCAACGTCAAGACGATTCCGGTGCATCCGGTCATCCTGCAATACCTTGAGCCGGCCAAGCGCCTAGCGTTCCTGAAAAAATGGAAAGAATCGGCCGGCAAACAATAATCCAACCTCCTCGGGCATCCATTCATTCAGGGTGCCTTTCCGCCCACATTCCACCGGATCTTTCCATGCAAACTGCACTCCTGCGGCGCCTGAACTGGCCGCGCGGCGTGGTGGTGACTATCACGTGCGTCGCCATTTTCCTGCCGCTGTTCCTGATTTTTTACCAGAGCTTCCTGTCTGCGCCGTTCTTTATGCCGGTCAAGGAACTGGGCTTCGATGCCTACCGCTTTATTTTTGATGATCCTGACTTTTCGCTGGCGTTCCGGAACTCTATGATCCTCGCCGCCGGCCTGACCGTGATTGCGGTACCGCTCGGCGGCACGCTAGCCTTCCTAATGGTGCGCACCGACCTGCCGGGTCGCGACTGGATTGCACCGCTCTTGCTGGTGCCGATTTTCGTGTCGCCGATGGTGATCGGATTCGGCTATGTGGTGTCAATGGGGCCGGTCGGTTTTTATTCAGTCTGGGTCAAGCAAGTCATCGGCTTCATTCCCTGGAATATCTATTCGTTCGGCAGCATCGTTGTCATCGCTGGCCTAACGCATGTGCCGCATGTGTACCTGTACGCCTCGTCGGCACTAAAAAGCCTGGGCTCGGATGTCGAGGAAGCGGCCCGCGTGGCCGGCGCCTCGCCGTGGCAAGTGATGCTCAATGTCTCGCTGCCGATGATCATGCCGGCGCTGGCGTATGCCGGCGTGCTGGTATGTTTTCTCGGGTTCGAAGTCTTCGGCCTGGTGCTGGTGCTGGGAGACCCGGAAGGCCATCTGGTTCTCGTGACCTATCTGTACAAGCTGACCAACAAACTGGGCACGCCGTCGTATCACCTGATGGCTGCTGTCGCGGTCTGTCTGGTAATGATGACGATGCCACTGGTGATGGTGCAGCGCTGGATGCTCAAGTCGGCCAACAAATATGTCTCGATCAAGGGCAAGGGTGCTCGCAGCAAAGCCATGCCGCTGGGCCGCTGGAAGTGGCTGGCCTTCGCGGTGCTAGCGGCATGGCTGGCGGTCACGATCGTCATGCCGATATCGGGCATCGTACTGCGCGCCTTCGTGCAATACTGGGGCGAAGGCGTGTATCTTGCCGACGTCCTCACGCTGCAGCACTTCCGCGACATCTTCGACCAGCCGTCGATAATGCGCGGCATCCTCAACACGGTGCTGATCGGCGTGGTTGGCGGCGGGCTGGCAGTGGTCTGCTATTGCGCCATCGCGCTGACCATGCATCGCAAGCCGGATGGCATCACGCGCCTGCTCGATTACAGCGTGCTGGTGCCGCGCGCGATACCGGGATTGCTGGCTGGCCTGTCGTTTCTGTGGGTATTCCTGTTCGTGCCGGCATGGCTTGATGGCTTGCTAAAGATGACCGACAACAGCGTCGCGCTCTGGCTGAGTGCGCACCTGATTCCGGTCTTGCGTGAATTACGCTCTACCATCTTCGCGCTCTGGCTGGCGTACTCGGTTGTCTGGCTGGCGTATGGCATGCGCCTGATTTCGACGGCCTTGCTGCAGGTCGGTCCCGAGCTGGAAGAAGCGGCCCGCGCCGTCGGCGCCAGTCGCAGCCAGGTCACGCGGCACGTCACTTTGCCACTGGTTAAATATGGCTTGCTGGGCGCATGGCTGATGGTGTTCCTGATTTTCGAGCGGGAGTATTCGACCGGGGTGTACCTGCTATCGCCGGGCACCGAAGTGATCGGTGCGATGCTGGTGTCCCTCTGGGCCGGCGGCGCGACAGACCTGGTGGCGGCGCTGTCGTTTATCAACATTATATTGGTCGCTATCGGCCTGGGTATTGCGCTGCGTTTCGGCGTGAAGCTGCATAACTAATTACACACTGCGAGACACGATCATGAATGAACTCTCCGTCAACGACCTTTACCTCGACTATGACACCGGCGCCTCCGCCAACGCCATCTTGAAGGGCGTCTCGATGCACCTGAAAAAAGGTGAAGTAGTCGCCCTACTTGGCCCGTCCGGCAGCGGAAAAACCACTCTGCTGCGCGCCGTCGCCGGACTCGAGAGCCCTAAGGCCGGCACCATCCAGATTGGTGACCGCAATGTCTTCGACGGAGCCAGCCAGTTCGAGATGCCCGCCGAACAGCGCAACCTGGGACTAGTGTTCCAGTCGTACGCGCTATGGCCGCACAAGACCGTCTTCGACAACGTCGCCTACGGCCTGAATCTACGCAAGATGGGTAACAGTGACATCGCCAGGTGCGTCAATGACGTGCTGACGCAATTGGGATTGGGCCATCTGGGTGAACGTTTTCCGCATCAATTGTCTGGCGGTCAGCAACAGCGCGTGGCGATCGCCCGAGCGCTGGTCTATAACCCGCCGGTCATCCTGCTCGATGAACCGCTGTCGAACCTTGATGCCAAGCTGCGCGAGGAAGCCCGTGCGTTCCTGCGTGAACTGATCGTGCGGCTGGGCTTGTCGGCCTTGATGGTGACTCATGACCAGGGCGAGGCGATGGCAATTTCGGACCGCATCCTGTTGCTCAACAATGGCAAGATCGAACAGCAAGGCTCCCCGCAAAGCATGTACGAAACTCCGGATACGTTATTCACCGCCGAATTCATGGGCAGTAACAACCGTCTGCGTGGACAGATCCTGCAACGCGATGGCCAGTACGTTCGGCTGAATGTGGATGGCGTGACCATGCAGGGCACTGCGCGCGGCAGCAATACCTCTGCAGACACCACCATCATGATTCGCGTCGAAGAAGTACGGGTCAGCGCGGTGCCCGTCCAGAATGCTGTCGAACTGCCGCTGTTGACATGCATGTACCTGGGTGGCCGTTGGGAGTGCCTGTTCCATCGCGCAGGTCCGGATGCCGTGAGCTTGCGGGCGTATTCAACGTTCAAGCTGGATGCGGGAAAGTATTGGCTGCATATGCCGACGGAGAAGCTCTGGGCGTTTTGATGGCGCTGGTGCACATAAAAATTGAAGGCGACAGGGGGGGGGCGTTGGTGCACTTCAAAGTTAAATGCGACGGTCCCCCAATCTCTGCCCGCTTATGCGGCTACTTTTTGACTGCGAACGGAATTTGAGCGTGCGGCGGCCAGTATGCGGTTCAACACAGCGCTCCCGATGGGGGGGGCTCGATCTGTCGGGCCGCAAATCCTGGTGAACGCAGTCGAGGGCCAATCAAGGATTTATAGCGGCCCATGGTTGTCTCGACCAAGGCATGCTGTCGGTAGCTCGTGGCTTTTTGCCAGGCCAACCGACCATCTCTATTGAACTTCTCAAGATGCCGACCCCGCTGATTTGGCGAACGTGATTCCATAGCGGGAACAGCGGTTTTGCATGGCAGAATCACCACCTCGATATCGAAACTATGTTGCGCGATCGTCTGGTAGGTGCGTGCGCCATCATGGGCACCATCGGCGATGACTTTTTTTATTTCTTCTTCGATCTGCATCAGCAGTGACCCAACCTGATACGCGTCGTCCGTATGTTGATCGGTGAGCACTTGGGCGACGACCATGCCATTGTCGGCGTCGACCGCCAGATAAAGCTTGCGCCGTGTCCGGCGCGACTTTGCGCCATGTTTTGCTACCAACCGTTGGCCTGCACCGAAAACCTCAAGGCCGGTACTATCGATCAACACATGCAGCGGTCCGTTTTGTGCCGCCGCTGATTTCATGAACGTCAATCCGACCGACCGGCAACTGGCTGTGGTGTGATCCGGTGCAGAGACCGTCAAATTCATCAACGTCAGCACCGACATCATCAAGCATTCTGTTTGTCGCAGCGCCATTTTGAATGGCGGCGCGCAGCATCAAGCACGTCTAAATGGCGATGCATTGATAACGTGCCTACCCACGCGGCCCAACGCTTTGCCACTGGGCACGTGCCGCATCGACAATCCATAAATTCAGGCTACCGCGACGCCGCAGTCCCGCTTCATATTCCGTCCAGTTCTGTACCTTGAACTTCATCTTCGGAATGTAATGGCGGCGGTCGGTGTTGTGCTTATTTGGCATCAGAAGAGCCCGGCAAAAATCAACAGACATCGTAACGTCTGCTCCTCCCCGGATTTAAATTGCACCAACGCCTCTTTTGTCCCGCCATGGAACCAGAACGCAATCAATGTCACCAATATCAAATATCCCGTTCGCAAGCGTCACGGTATTTATTGCGCCAAAAATTTTACGCTGTAACAATGATTAGACAATCCTGATTGTTGTCGGGAGTGGAATAATCACTTGAAAGAGGCATTTGTGCACTTTAAATCAGCACAAGACCGTCATTGTGGTTGAGGCGCTTGCCGGCTGCGAGTCGATCATTACCTTCCAATACGGCAAACGCGAAGCATGGGACTTGAAAAAACAAACTCCCCCATTGAGCGAGGACGCCGCAGTGGAGCGTCTACGCGCAAGTCTTGCAACGGCGTTAGCTGAAGAAGCACGTGGCGTGGCGCCCTTTGATCGCACCCAGCTTGCCCTTTACAGGACTCTTGGACATTGGCAAGCGATCACCGGAGTCAATAAAAATAGCGCTGCAGCCAGATCGGAACAAGAACATCTTGCCGATATAAAACGGCAAATTGAACTGGCCAAAACTGTTGATATCAGTAAGCTCTAATCAACCCGCCCATCGACTCTGCCGGGATGGTTAAAGGGCAAAGCCACCACGTCTCCGGCACAGCCACGAACCCGCGGTGATCCCTGCCATCACCCTAATCCGGCTCAATCACCACCTGCACCGCCGCACTACAAAACCGCGAAATACCATATTCGATGGCTACCCCATCGCCATCGACATAGACCGTATCCACATGCAGGATAGGCAGGCTGACCGGTTGCCCGAGTTGCTGGGCCAGCAGCTTGTCCGGCAAGCGCGCCGTGACCCGGCTCATGCGGCGCTGGAATTGCACCACGCCGAATTGCGCCAGTGCCAGATGCGTCACGCCGCTGTGCGCATACAACGCACCGAGTCCGGCAAAGCGCGGCAACGGAAAATACTGTGAACACACGCCGATGATTTTGCCGTCAACAATGTCGAGTGATTCGACGCACAGCACTTCTGCGCCGGCGGACAAGTCGAGCAACTGGCCAATCTCCGGCGTGGCCGGTAGCGCATCCCATGACAGTACCCGGCTGGTGCCGACCCGGCGCGCACCCGCGACGCTGTGGGCCAGACGGCTGCGGCGACCGACCTGATAGTCGAGCAGGTCGTCGCGCACGAAAGTGCCGCTGCCATGCCGGATGTCGACCAGGCCATTTTCTGCCAGTGACTTCACTGCCTGCCGAACGGTGTGGCGGTTGACGCTAAAACGCGCGGCCAGCGCTGCCTCGTTCGGCAAGCGATGCTGCAATTGGCCGGACAGGATGTCGGAGCGCAAGGCCTGTTCGATCTGTCGCCAGATGGTGATGCCGGTGCGGCGCTCCATCGGCTGCGTTGGCAAGGTCATCGCGCCAGCTGTCGGCGAGCCAGTGCAAAGGCGATGCTCATGCCGATGCCACTGGTGATAACGACGGCTTGCACCTGCGGTGCCGGATACAGTACTTCGTAAGCGCGCCGGCCACTGGCGTAAATACCTTGCCAGCGTTCGCGCACTTGCAGCGGACGTTGCAACAGCTGTTGTGCCAGATCGAGGATCATCGTATCGACGGCCTCGTCGTTGAAGGGCGCCAGCGTTTCGCCGATCAGATGCGAGTCGCCGATGATCAGGTCGCCATCGTTACCGACCTGCTGGACGATCAGGTGGATGCCATGCTCGAGCAGCGCCGGTTGCTGCTGCGCGACTTCACGACGCAGTGCCGCCAGCGGTCCGGCCAGCGCTGCGCATTCGGTGAAGGCACCGTAATGCAGCGTCGACAAACCGGTCATCAAGGTCGGCCCCAGCGTCATGCCGGGATGGGCGACGCGCTGCATTTGCAAGGCGCAGCGGCGAATACCAAGTGCGGAAAAATGGTGCGGATACAGCGACTGCACATCGTGCCCCGAACACAGCACGACTTCGTCTGCCACCCGCGGACCGCGGCTGGTGGCGAGGTGTGGCAAATCAATGTCGTACACCAGAACGCCAAATTCGAATACGACACCGTGTCGCTCGGCCAGCCAGCGCGTCAACGTGGCGATAGTCTGGCGCGCGTCCATGGCGATTTCAGCCGGGCTGAACAAGCCGCCCAGGCCCGCAAGTTGCTGCCCGGCGATCTCGGTGCGGTTCAGCAAACGGGTACCGTACTGCTCGCCACGTACCGACTGAAAAGCCTCAAGAACATGCAGTTCGGCGGCGCTACGGGCGACCACAAGACTGCCTTTTTCGTTGTGCCAGCAACCGGTCTCGGCAAAAAATGCCAGCCACAGTGCGCGCGTTTGCTGCGCCAGTTCGACCAGTTCGCCGGCCGGTTGGCCGAGTACCAGTCCGAGTCCGAAATTGCGTACCGACGCACCGTTGGCCTGCTGGTCGCGTTCGTAGACGGTGACCGCATCACCGCGCAGGCTGGCGGCCCATGCATGGGCCAGACCGACAATGCCGGCACCGATGATGGCGGTGCGATGTTGCGTTGTCACGGCTGCTCGCCGCGAGCCAGGCGCGCTTCGATCGCGTCGACAATGGCCGGCAATCCGGCGATCGAATCGATCACGTAGTGGGCACCGGCGTCCATCAGTTTGGCGCTCGCGACAGTGCGGTAGCGGGTTAGTTCGGCTGGCAGCAGGGTATCGAGTTCGGCCAGCGACAAGCCGGTTTCATTGCCGGACAACGACAGCCCGACCGTCCACATTCCCGCCGCGCGACCCTCGGTGATGCCGGGGACCGTGTCATCGATCTTGAGGCAAGCGCGCACATCGGCGATGCCGAGCTCCAGCACATTGGCCAGTGCCATCCACGGCCCCGGCCGTCCACCGGCAGCGAGGTCATCGGTGGCGACCGCATGGTCAACATGAATCCCCATCGAGGCGGCGTGCGGCAGCAATTTGTCCATCACGACACGCGGATAACCGGAGCATGAACCGATGCGAATGGCGCGCGCACGCAGTATGGCGAGCACGTCGATCGCACCCGGAATCGGATCGGAATAGGCGGCCACGCGTTCGATCTGCAATGGCAGGAAGGTGGCATACAGCGTATCGACATCGGCATCCGACATCGGTCGGCCGTGCTGTTGTTGCCAGCGTTGCGCGACACCATCCTGGCGGCCCAGCGCCTGGATGTGATCCCATTTGGCCAGTCCCATCGGCAGGCGCGCTTCGGCCATCGAAACCGTGATGCCGAAGCCGGCAAAGGCATCGATCAGCACCTGGGTCGGCGCGAACGAACCGAAGTCGACCAGCGTACCGGCCCAGTCAAAGACGACGGCTTGCACCAGTCCCTGATACGACTTCAGTGCGGCGTGCTGTGGCGTGATCTGCATCTGGCGCAGCGCATCCGCAATGACCTCAACAGCGATCAGCATGTCGGCACTGCCGATGGCACCGATGCAGCCGACGCGAAAGGTTTCGGCATGAGTCAGTTTGCCCGGATACAGCACCACGCCGCGGGCTTTGGCCAGTGCATAAAAGGTGCTGAAGTTCCAGTTCGGATGCGCCGGTGCATGGACGGTGACGATGATTGGTGCCTGAATGTCGGGTGCCAGAAAAATGCGCAGGCCGAGTGCTTCCAGACCAGCGACCAGCGTGCGGCAATTGTCTTCATAGCGCGCCAGTCGGGCCGGTTGGCCGCCTTCGTGTTCGAACTGATCGAGTGCCACGGCGAGCGCCGCCATCACGTGCGTCGGTGGTGTGTAGCGCCACTGACCGGTCTGTTCCATGTAGCGCCATTGCGCATGCAGGTCCAGTGACAGCGAATGCGCACGACCGGCACACTGTTCCAGCGCGGCAGTTCGGAGGATCGCAAAGCCCATCCCCGGCACGCCTTCGAGGCACTTGTTGCCGGAAGCGACCACCGCGTCGTAGGTCAGCATCTGCACCGGCATCGGCAGTGCACCGAACGCGCTCATCGCATCGATGATCAGTGACTTGCCTGCAGCGGCAACGATCTCCGAGATCGCGACCATCGGATTCTGGATGCCGGTACTGGTCTCGCAATACACCACCGCGACGTGGGTAATCGCCGGATCGCGCTCCAGTGCGCTGGCCAGCATCACCGGATCGACCGGCGCAGATTCGCCGAAGTCCAGCACGCTGACCTGGCGGCCCATCACGTCGGTCAACTGCGCGATGCGCTTGCCGTAGGCACCATTGATCAGGCACAGCAATTTTCCGTCACGCGGGAGCAGGGTACCGATCACGGCTTCGACCGCGAAGGTGCCGGAGCCTTGCAACGGCACGCAGGTAAAGTCATCGGCACCATCGACGATGGCGACCAGACGACGGCGTACATCGGCGGTCAGGGTGTTGAAACTGCTGTCCCACGAGCCCCAGTCATGCAGCATGGCAGTCTTGGTGGCAAGGCTGGTAGTGAGCGGGCCGGGAGTAAGTAGCAGGGGATCACGCATCGGATTCTTCCTTGGTCTGTCAAACAAAATTCAGGGGGCGCGCCAGGCTTGCGCGCGCCGGTTCAGCCACCAGCCGACCGCGTTCATCAGCAGGGTGACGACTAACGACGAGGCCACAATCAGGGTCGCCATGGCCGCTGCGGCGGCGGTATCGCCGGCATCATCCATGTTCAGGATTGCCACGGCAGCGAGTTCGGTTTCGGGCGTGTACAGAAAAATCACGCAGCTCACCGTCGTCATCGACGAGACGAACAGGTAGCGCGCCACATCGAGCAGTGCCGGCAAATTGATCGGCAAAGTCACGCGCCAAAAAGTGTGCCACCACGGTCGCTGCAGACTGCGGGCGACCGCTTCGATTTCACCATCGAGCTGGCGCAGCGAAGTTGTCAGTGTCAGATGAGCGGTGGTATAAAAGTGCGCGATGGTGGCAATCACCAGCAAGGTCATGGTGCCGTACAAGCCGTTGAGCGGATTGCCGGGTGCATTAAAAAACAGCACGTAACCCAGTCCCAGCACCAGCCCCGGCACTGCCATCGGCAACAGCGCGAGGCTGCGGATGGTCGCGCCCAGACTGCGCGGGACCGGTGATTTTTCGAGCAGGTAGGCGCTCAAAAAAATAAACGACGTGCCAAACGCCGTGACCAATGCGGCCATGCGCGCACTGTTACGGAAGGATTGCCAGCCACCGCCATCGAGATGCTGGAAATCGAAATGCGCCAGCGTCAGGCTCATGTTGTACGGCCACATCTTGATGAAGGCCGCGAAGCAGCCGACCCCGAGCAGCGCCAGCAGGAACAGCACGATACCCAGACACACGATACCAAGCGCCCCATCGCGCCAGCGATTGCGTGCCGCCTGATACACCACCGAACGTCCGCTGAGCTGACCCGACTGGCGCTTCGACAGCCAGCGTTCGACCAGAAAACTGAGTATCGCCGGCAGCAGCAACAGCACGCCGATGATCGCGCCCTTGCTGAAATTTTGCTGGCCGATGACCTGCTTGTAGGCTTCCAGTGCCAGCACATTGGTTTGTCCGCCGATGACTTTGGGCACGCCGAAGTCGGTCACTACCAGCGTGAACACCACCATCGCAGCGGCTACGACACCATAGCGGGCGGTCGGCAAGGTCACGGTCAGAAAGCGCCGCAATTTGCTCGCTCCCATCGTCTCGGCCGCCTCGTACAAGCGCGCATCCGCCACGCTCAGTGCCGCCAGCAAAATGAGCAGTGCATGCGGAAAGGTATAAAACACTTCGCCCAGTACAATCCCGATCGGGCCATAGATCGAGGCATCGCCGAGCCAGCTTTTAAGCAGACCCTGATTGCCGAACAGGTAGACCAGCGAGATCGCCGGCATCAGCGATGGCGCCAGCATCGGTGCCAGTGCAATCACACGCAAGATACGGCGACCGGGCAGACGGGAGCGCGTTAACGCAAAAGCAAATGCCAGTGCCAGCGGCAGTACGATGAGCACGGTACTGAAGGCTACCAGCAGACTGTTGGCGGTGGCCACATGCAGGCGCGGCTCGGCCAGCAGCGCGCGCCAGTTGGCCAGTCCGACATAGCTGCCATCGCGCGCTTCGGTGGTCATGCCGAACAGGCTGAGCAACGGCCACGCTAAAAACGCCAGCATCAGCACGGCGATCACCACGATCAGGCCGAGTGCGATCCGCTCGTCGCGACTGCGTAAGGAACTCATAAGGAACTCATAAGGCACTCATGCGCAGGGTCGGGTAAACAGCCGCACTTTGTCGGGCAGCAGTGTCAGCGGCACGCGCCGGCCGGCTTCGAGTGAATCATAGCCGGCGTCATTCGGACCGACATCGGCAAAGATCGACAGCGCGCGATCGACACACAGCGACAGCGTCGCCCGGCGTATGCCGCGATGGAATTCAACGGCCTCGACGACGGCCATCATCGAGGTCGAGCCGGCATGCCATTGGGTCTCGATGCGTACATCTTCAGGGCGGCAGAACAGCGTGGCCTGCTCCGCTGCCAGCGTCATGGCGAGTGGCAAACCGGACAGCGTGGCGTGGCCGTCGGTATCGCGTTGCAGCGGCAGCCAGTTGGCGCGGCCGACAAAGTCCGCCACGAAGCGCGAAGCCGGATTGCGATAAATCTGTTCGGCGCTGCCACGCTGCTCGATACGGCCTTGGCTCATGACGACAACGGTATCGGCGATTTCCATCGCTTCGTCCTGGTCATGCGTGACCATGATGGTGGTGATGCCGAGCTTGCGTTGCAGGTTGCGCAGTTCCTGGCGCAAGCGCTCGCGCACCTTGGCATCGAGCGCCGACAACGGCTCGTCCAGCAGCAGCAAACTCGGCGACGTGGCCAGCGCGCGCGCCAGGGCAACGCGCTGTTGCTGGCCGCCTGAAAGCTGCGCCGGGTAGCGATCTTCGTTGCCGGCCAGGCCGACCAGATCGAGCAATTCATCGACGCGGCGATTCTTTTCAGTGCGGCCGGTGCGCAGCGCGTAGCCAATATTTTGCGCGACCGTCAGATTGGGGAATAGTGCATACGACTGGAACACGATGCCGTAATTGCGCTGCGCCGGTGGCAACCGGCCGATGTCGCGACTGCCCATGAGGATGATGCCGCCGTCCTGTTTTTCAAGGCCGGCGATGATACGCAACAGCGTCGTCTTGCCGCAACCGGAAGGCCCCAGCAAGCAAACGAATTCGCCCTTGCGGACATCGAGATCAATCTCTTGCAGCGCGGTGAACGCGCCGAACTGTTTGCCGACTCCGGCGATACGCAGCCAGTGATCGTCGATGGGTGTGGTCATGAGGCGGCAGCTCTTTCGGACAGGGCAATGAGGCGGGGCAGGTAATGGGCAAAGGGCGGGACGACGAGGCCGACGACCTTGGCCGCTTCGTCATGACGGCGCAGTGCGACGGCGCGTGCGGCATGCGGATGGCTGGCAAAAGTCGCGGCGGCAGCGGCGTCCATCACGCCGCCTTGCAGCGCCAGGCTCAGGCGCGACGCATCCGACAGCGCGTCAAAATAGGGTGCTTCGATAAAGCAGAGGTAGCGCTTGGCATCGACATGCAAGCGGATGGCATCGGTCACTTCGGCGGGCAGCAAGCCGCGCAGATAGGGCACGATCTTGTATTGGTGCAGATCATCCTTGCCGTCGGCGAGGTCCTGATCAGTTTGTTCGAACAGCATGTGACCGAGATCATGCAGCAGACAGGCGACGACCAGTGCATCGTCATCGCCTGCCTGCCCGGACAACCACGCACATTGCAGTGCGTGGTCGCGCTGGGTGATGGCCTCGCCGCCGTACAGACTGCCACCGGCATGCTCGAAGAGTGCCGCGATGTCAGTTAGCGTGAGGCGCGTCGTCATCGATTACTTTGCTGGCTTTGGCTCGGACTTGCCGTCGTAACGACGGGTCCATTCGGTCAGAATGCGGTCACGATTGGTCGCTGCCCATTTCAGGTCTTGCTTGATCAGCAGTTGCTCGTAATTGGCCGGGATCAGCGGGTTCGGTTTGGCCACGCCGGGATAGGCGACGATGGCGAAGTTGCTGGCGAACTGTTCGTTGCCGGACTTCGAGGCAGACCAGTCCGCCAGCTTGCGTGCGGCGTCGAGGTTTTTGGTGCCCTTCATGATGGCGGTGGCTTCGACATCCCAGCCCAGACCTTCTTTCGGGAACACCAGGTCGATCGGCGCACCGGATTCCTTGAGCTTGGCGGCGCGGTATTCAAAGGCGATACCGATCGGGAATTCGCCGGCAGCAGCTTGCTTGCAGGGCTTTGAGCCGGAGTGCGTGTACTGGGCGATATTGTTGTGCAGCGAATCCATGTAGGCCCAGCCGTCTTTCTCGCCGAAGGTGGCCAGCCAGCCGCTGACATCGAAGTAGCCGGTGCCGCTGGAGGCGGGATTTGGCATCACGATCTTGCCTTTGTACTCGGCCTTGAGCAGGTCTTTCCAGCTCTCCGGTTTGGTCAGGCCCTGCTTGGCGGCTTCAACGGTATTGAAGCAAATGGTCGCGCCCCAGACATCCATGCCGACCCAGCTTGGCGGCTTGGTATCATCGACAAAACGCTGGTTGAGTTTCTCGACACCCTTGGGTGCATAGGCTTGCAACATGCCTTCTTTTTCCAGCACCAGCAGCGAAGTGGCAGCGACGCCCATGACGACATCGGCTTGCGGTGCAGCTTTTTCAGCGAGCAGTTTGGCGGTGATGATGCCGGTCGAATCGCGCACCCAGCGCAATTTGACATCAGGATATTCGGTTTCGAACTTGGACTGGTAGGCTTTGAGCTGGTCGGCTTCGAGCGCGGTGTAGACGGTCAGACTG
>CAILRJ010000075.1 GCA_903836575.1 uncultured Burkholderiales bacterium | reverse complement strand
TGCATCCGGTTGGCGTGATTTTTTCGAGCTTCATCATGGCGCTGTTTTATATCGGCGGCGAACTGGCGCAATCGCGTCTGGGCATGCCGAGCGCGATCACCGGCGTGTTCCAGGGCATCCTGCTGTTTGCCTTGCTGGCCTGTGACGTCCTGATCCGCTATCACCTGCGCTGGAGAAAATAATGGAATCTGTTGCTCCGCTGATCGCGGCCTCGATCAATGCCGGTACGCCCTTGCTGCTGGCTGCGCTCGGTTTGCTGATCAATGAAAAATCCGGTGTCGTCAACCTCGGTGCCGAAGGCATGATGCTGATGGCCGCCGTGACCGGTTTTGCGATCACCATCCACACCGGCAGCGTGCCGCTGGGTTTCGTTGCCGGCGCGCTGGCCGGAATGCTGCTGGCCGGATTTTTTGCACTGATGACGGTCTGGTTGGGTGCCAATCAATACGCAACCGGCCTGGCATTGTCGCTGTTCGGTGCCGGTGCCTCAGCCTACATCGGCATCAGTTATGTCGGTCAGAGCCTGCACAACACCCGCTCTGTCGTGCCGTTTCTTGGTGATATTCCGTTCCTTGGTGCGGCGCTGTTTCGTCAGCATCCGATGGTGTATTTGTCGATGGCGCTGTGCGGCGCGATCATCTGGTTCTTGTACCGCACTCGTGCCGGTTTGATCCTGCGCGCGGTCGGTGAGTCGCCGTCGTCGGCGCATGCACTGGGCTACAACGTGCGCCGGATCCGCTTGTCGGCGCTGCTGTTTGGTGGTGCCTGTTGCGGCCTGGCCGGGGCATTTTTGTCGCTGGTCTACACGCCGTTGTGGGTCGAGGGGATGGTGGCCGGTCGCGGCTGGATTGCCTTGGCTCTGACTACCTTTGCGACCTGGCGACCGGCCCGTGTACTGAGTGGTGCCTACCTGTTTGGTGGTGTCACCATCCTGACCTTTCACCTGCAGGGATTAGGCGTGCCGATCGCCTCGCAATTGCTGTCGATGCTGCCGTATCTGGCGACCATCGTCGTGCTGGTGCTGATCTCGCGCAACGCCAACTGGATCAGGCTGAACATGCCTGCTTCGCTCGGGAAGAATTTCAATCCGAATCAGTAATTATCCATACACGCTATATGCATTTCGATATGACGTGCAAGATGCACATCGCCATAATGACCAACGCTACAGCGCTTTACCCGCGTGCTGCAGCGCTTTCCAATGCCCTGTCGCGGGAGCCACACCTTGAGGAATACCATGTTTAAAAATGTCGTTCGTGGCGCTGTTTCTGCCGTCGCCCTGTTGTCGGTGAGCGCCTTTGCCGCTGAACCGCTCGGAGTCGGGTTTGTCTACGTCAGCCCGATCGGTGACGCCGGCTGGACCACCCAGCACGACATCGGCCGCAAGGAAATGGAAAAGAATCTCGGTGCCAAGGTCAAGACCAAGTTCGTCGAGAACGTGCCCGAAGGCGCCGATGCCGAACGCGTCATCCGCGACCTCGCACAGCAAGGCAACAAGCTGATCATCACGACCTCGTTCGGTTACATGAATCCGACGCTAAAAGTCGCCAGGCAATACCCTGACGTCAAGTTCATCCATCTGACCGGTTACAAAACTGCCGCCAATGTCGGCGTCGCCAATGCGCGCTTCTATGAGGCACGCTATTTGTCGGGCGTGCTGGCCGGGAAAATGTCGACCACCCACGTGGCCGGTTACGTGGCCGCTTTCCCGATTCCCGAAGTACTGCAAGGGATCAATGCCTTCACGCGCGGCATGCGCAGCGTCGACCCGAAAGCCGAAGTCAAGGTCATCTGGGTCAATAGCTGGTTCGATCCGGGCAAGGAACGCGATGCTACCTTGACGCTGATCGGGCAGGGCGCCGACGTTGTCACCAACCACACCGATTCAACCGCCGTGATGCAAGCCGCCGAAGAAAAAGGCAAGTACGCGGTGGCCTACCATTCCGACATGAAGAAGTTCGGTCCGAAAGCGCAGCTCGGTGCCGTGACCCATCACTGGGGCAAGTACTACACCGAGCAGGCGCAAGCCGTCATTGACGGAAAATGGAAACCAACCAGCGTCTGGGGCGGTATCAAGGATGGCATGGTCAAGTTCGAAAACATCAGCGCGGCAGTACCGGCCGACGTGAAACTGCTGGTCGCCACCAAAGAAAAAGAAATCATCGCCGGCACCCTCACGCCGTTTGCCGGTCCGGTCAAGGACAACGAAGGCAAGGTCCGGTTGGAAAAAGGACCGATGAGCGATGAAGCGCTGAGCAAGATGGATTATTACGTTGACGGCGTGGCGGGGAAATTGCCGGCGAAGTAAGTGCGTAGGGTGGGCACGGATGTTCGTGCCCACGCGCGCGCGCTGAATGTTTTTGCCAATTCAGGCTGTTCGGCGGAACCTTCGCGTGGGCACGATACCCGCTGTGCCCACCCTGCCAACGCATTTCACCCGACGTTGCATTACCCCACCAATTCTGCCGCGAGCCGGTTATGCCGCTCCCGCACCACCCCCAGATCCACCGTCACACAACGCCCATCCCGCACCACCACGCGTCCGTTGATGACGCTGTGCGACACATTGGTTGGCGTACAAAATACCAGCGCCGCAACCGGATCATGCAGCGCGCCGGCATAGCCGATCTGGTCCATGTCGAACATCACGACGTCAGCCGACATGCCCGGTGCGAGCGCGCCGATGTCGTCGCGGTTCAGCACTTTGGCGCCGCCGAGCGTGGCCATTTCCAGCGCTTCGCGCGCGGTCATTGCGGCCGGCCCGAAACCGACCCGCTGCAATAGCATCGCCTGCCGGACTTCGCCCAGCAGGTGTGCGCCGTCGTTGGACGCGCTGCCATCGACGCCGAGACCAACTGCCACGCCGTGGTCGAGCATGGCCCGCACCGGCGCGATGCCGGACGCGAGGCGCATGTTCGAGCACGGACAATGTGCCACGCCGGTGCCGGTGCGGGCGAACAGTGCGATGCCGGCCGGGTCGAGCTGGACGCAGTGCGCGTGCCAGACATCGTGGCCGACCCAGCCGCAATCTTCGGCATATTCGGCCGGTGTCATATTGAATTTTTCGCGGCTGTAAGTGACGTCGCTGCTGTTCTCGGCCAGATGCGTGTGCATCGAGACACCATAACTGCGCGCCAGCCGTGCCGACTCGCGCATCAGATCTTGCGAGACCGAAAACGGCGAGCACGGTGCGACGACAATGCGTTGCATCGCGTGGCGCCGGCTATCGTGGTAGGTCTCGATCAGGCGCTGCGTATCGCGCAGGATCGCCGCTTCGTCTTCGACCAGCCGGTCCGGCGGCAGTCCGCCTTGCGACTGGCCGACACTCATCGCGCCGCGTGCCGCATGGAAGCGCATGCCGATTGTCTGCGCCGCCTCGATGCTGTCATCGAGCCGGCAACCGTTCGGAAAAATATACAGATGGTCGCTGGTGGTGGTGCAGCCTGACAGCATCAGTTCGGCCATCGCGGTCCGGGTCGATGCATGAATCATCGCTGGCGTCAGTCCCGCCCAGATCGGATACAGGTGGCCGAGCCAGTCGAACAGCGCGGCATCCTGCGCGGCCGGAACCGCGCGGGTCAGGCTCTGGAACATGTGCTGATGGGAGTTAATCAGCCCAGGCACTACGACCTGTCCGGTTGCATCGATGATGCTGTCGGCGTGGTCGGGCAGGTCGGCGCCGGGACCGACCTGCTCGATCACGTTGTCGCGGATGAAGACCGCGCCGTCGGCGATTTCACGCCGCTGCGCGTCCATCGTCACCAGCACGCGGGCATGGCGGATCAACAGCGTGCTCATGCCTTCGGTGCGAGGTTAGGCTTGAAGTTGCGCAGAAAATCGAGCAGGATTTGCGCCGATAATTCGGCATCATCAGCGGTCATGGTTTCCAGCGGATTGTGGCTGATGCCACCATTGCCGCAGCGCGTGAACAGCATCGCGATATCGGTCAGTTTCACCAGCGCCATTGCGTCATGGCCGGCACCGGACAGCAATTCGAAGGCCGGTACACCGGCGCGTTCAGTGGCGGCCGAGAGTTGTTGCATCAGCCATGGCGCGCACGGTGCGGCAGCGGCGCGCATCGTCAATTCTTGCTGGATGTCGACCTGACGACGGGCGCAAATGCTGTCGATGGCGTGCAAGATGTCGGTGACCGCGGCTTCGCGTACCGCATCATCGGCGGCGCGGATGTCGAGTGACAGATGGCACATGCCGGGGATCACATTGACCGAACCGTTCGGTACCTGCAACTGGCCGACGGTGCCGACCAGCGACGCAGTGTTACTGCAGCGCTGTTCGACCGCGAGGATGATTTCGGCAGCGGCCGCGGCGGCATCCTTGCGCATCGTCATCGGTGTGGTGCCGGCATGGCTGGCCACGCCGGTCAGCGTGAGCTGGTAGCGCGAGCTACCGGCAATTGAAGTGACGATGCCGACTGGTAGATTGCGTTGCAACAGCACCGGCCCCTGTTCGATATGGACTTCGACGAAGCCGAGGTAGTCGTCCGGATGGCGGGCGATGGCGGCGATCTGCGTGAAGTCGTGGCCGGCGTGTTCGAGCGCGTCACGCATCGTGATGCCATCGGCATCGGCCCGCGCCAGCAGCGACATGTCGAAGTGGCCGGTGATCGCATTGCTACCCAAAAAAGTACTCTTGTAGCGCACGCCTTCTTCTTCTGCAAAGCCGATCACTTCGAGGTGGAACGGCAGGGTTTCGCCGCGTTCATGCAGGTGCCGGATCACCGCGATCGGCAGCAGGATGCCTTCGCGGCCATCGTAGGTGCCGCCGTTACGCACTGTGTCGTAGTGCGATCCGGTCATCAGGGTTTTTGCCTGCGGATCGGCACTGCGATAGATGCCGACCACGTTGCCGACGGCGTCGATGCGCGCGTCCATGCCGGCGTCCTGCATCCATTGCAGCAGTTGCGCGGCGGTCTTGCGGTGGGCGCTGGTCAGGTAGGCGCAGGTCAGGCCGCTGGCGTCATCGGACCAGGCACCGAGGGTGTCGCTCCAGCCCATGATTTGCAGGCCCAGCAACGGCTGGCAATCGAACAGGTCGTTGAGGCGCAGTTCGGCGATGCGGTGGATCTGGCGCAGGTTTTCGGCGATTTCGTCACTGCGTTGCTGCTTGAGCCGGCGCGTGAAGGCGGCGATGATGGCCGCGCGCGTCAAGCCGGTTCCATTCGGACCCTTGACCGCGATGATGAAGGGAAAATCAAAACGTGCCCGGTAGTCGGCATTGCATTGCTGCAGTGTCGCGTATTCGTCCGGGCTGCACAGATGCAGGCCGGCGAGCGCTTGCTCGCCGCTTGATTCGGTGGTCAGGCTCGCCTTGCCGGCCAATTCCGGATGGGCGCGGATCAAGCTCAGTTGCTCGGCGTCGGTGGCATTGCTGACGGTGACTTGCAACGCCATTTTCAGCGCGGCCAGCGTACGCAACGGACGTGCTGCTGCGGCGCGTTCCGGTATCCATGATGAGTGTTCGTAAATGCCGGCAAGCGTACTGGCAAAAGTGCTGCCGTCGGTGTCGTTGAGCATCGCTAAAGTAATTGTCATGCGGGTGCCCTTGCTGGATGTGTGATGTGCCAATGATTGGCGATATCGATGCGGCGGGTGATCCAGACCTTGTCATGGGCCTGGACATAGTCGAGGAAGCGGCTTAGCGCAGCGAGGCGGCCGGGCCGGCCGATGAGCCGGCAATGCAGACCGATCGATAGCATTTTCGGCTGGTTCAGACCATCCGGATCGCCCTCCTCATAGAGGACATCGAAGGCATCTTTCAGATAATCGAAAAACTGCGTACCGGTATTGAATCCTTGAGCTGCTGCGAAGCGCATGTCGTTGGTGTCGAGCGCATAGGGTACAACCAGATGCGATTTGCGTTGCGGCGTGCCATCGGCGGCGGTGATATTGACCTGCTGCCAGAACGGCAGGTCATCGGCATAACTGTCGGCGTCGTAGCTAAAGCCGCCGTGTTCGACCAGCAACTGGCGGGTGGCCGGCGAATCGCGTCCGGTGTACCAGCCCAATGGCGCTGCGCCGGTCAGTTCGCGCAGGATGCGGATCGCCTCGACCATGTGCGCCCGTTCGGTAGCGACATCAACTTGCTGGTAGCTGATCCAGCGCAAGCCGTGGCAGGCGATTTCGTGACCGAGCTGGCCGAAGGCGGCAACGGCTTCCGGATTGCGTTGCAAGGCCATTGCCACGGCAAAGATTGTCAGCGGTAACTGGCGTTGTTCGAACAGGCGCAGCACGCGCCACAGCCCGGCGCGCGAACCGTACTCGTACAGTGACTCCATGCTCATGTGGCGCATCGGAAAGGCTTGCGCACCGATGATTTCGGACAGGAAAGTCTCCGAGGCCGGGTCGCCATCCAGCACGCAATTTTCGCTGCCTTCTTCGTAGTTCAGCACGAATTGCAGCGCGATGCGGGCATTGTCCGGCCAGTGCGGATGAGGCGGGCGGGCGCCATAGCCAATCAGGTCGCGTGGATAAGACGAAATTTTATCAGTCAAGCGTTGCCTCGTAACGGGTGGCGCAATGGCGCAAAAATTGACCGCGCAATGCGGTTGTTGATGATACCTATATGCCAAATACTATAACGGCTGGCGCGTGCACCTATATGCTCCGGATGATAAGCAGTTTCACGCAACCGATATGGAGGACAGGATGGGCAAACTCAGTACCCACGTGCTGGATATCACCAGCGGCAAACCGGCCGCCGGTGTCGTCATTGAATTGCACGCAATCGAACCGGCCGGGCGGCGCTTGCTATGCAGTGTCGTCACCAACAGCGACGGGCGCTGTGATGCGCCACTGCTGGCAGGCGACGACCTGCTGGCCGGCGCATATGAACTGGTGTTTGATGCGGGTGCGTATTTCGAGGCACAAGGCGTCGTGCTGCCACTGCCGCGCTTTGTCGATCGGGTCACGCTGGCCTTCGGCATCGCCAACCCGGCCGAGAATTATCATGTGCCGTTGCTGGTTTCGCCGTGGGCGTATTCGACCTATCGCGGTAGTTGATCAGCGCGATCAGCGCAGACCGAGGACGTCCTGCATGTCGAACAGGCCGGTGGTCTTGTCGGCCAGAAAACGGGCGGCGCGCAGGCTGCCGTGGGCGTAAGTGACCCGGCTCGACGACTTGTGTGAAATCTCGACGCGCTCGCCGATGCCGGCAAACAGCACCGTGTGATCGCCGACGATATCGCCGCCGCGAATGGTGGCAAAACCGATCGATGACGGATCGCGCTCACCGGTGACGCCGTGGCGCGCAAACACGCCGACGTCGTCGAGGTCACGGCCAAGCGTGTTGGCAATGACTTCGCCCATCTGCAGCGCGGTACCGGACGGTGCATCGACTTTCATGCGGTGATGGGCTTCGATGATTTCGATATCGTAGCCTTCCGAAAAACTCCTGGCGGCCATCTCGAGCAACTTCATCGTGACGTTCACGCCGACACTCATGTTGGGCGCAAACACGATCGCGGTACGCTCGGCGGCGGCGGCGATGGCTGCCTTGCCGGCCGCATCGAAGCCGGTGGTACCGATCACCATCTTGATGCCGTGTTCGGCGCAGTACGCCAGATGTTCCAGTGTGCCTTCCGGACGGGTGAAGTCGATCAGGATATCGGCATCGGCGAGGCCTTCGGCCAGCGTCGCGCAAATTGCCACGTCACTGGACTTGCCGAGGAAAGCGGTGACATCGGTGCCGATGGCGGGTGCGGTGGCGACATCAAGGGCGCCAGTCAGGCGCAGGTCGGCGGCGGCGAGAATGGTTTCAGCCAGCATGCGACCCATGCGCCCGGAGGCGCCGGCGATGGCGATTTTCAATGCAGTCATGGCGATGGTCCGGGAAACGTTATTGCGGTTGGCGGGCTGACGACGGTGCTACCGGCACCGAAGGTGCCAGCGGCTTGGCTTTTTCCGGCACGCCACCGGACAGTATTTCGAGGTAGTTGACTTCGGTTGGCAAATTACCGCCTTCGAAGCGGCTTACGACGCCATCCTTGAAGAACACGGTCACGCGGCTAGACAGTACCTCGTCGTTGCGCTTGAGCATGCGGAACACATAATCCCAGCGGTCGGCGTGGAAGATGTCAGCGATCAGTGGCGTACCCAATGCAAAACGCACCTGGTCCTGCGTCATGCCTTCCTTGAGTTGCAAGACCATTTCTTCGGAGACGAAATTGCCTTGCGGGATATCGATCCGGTACGGCGACAGGATGCCGAGGAAACGGCGGGCGCTGGCCGGTGCAGTGCGTTTCAGGCCGGCATTGGCGTTGGCGGCGCTGGCCACTTCGGCCGGGGTGTCGATCGCTGTTGTACGTGCGGGCGCGGCAGCCAGGCTGGCCGGCACATCCATCAGCGGATTTTTGGACGCGCATCCGGCCAGCAGCGCGATACTCAGCAGGACCATGAAAGCGCTGCTGCGCAGGGCAGGGCGGGGAGTAATATGGGCGAAAACGGGGGGCAGCATGTGCATTGAGAATCTCGATTGATTGAGCCGGAGCGCCAAAGCGCTATATCATAAAGCAGTTACCCATTACCAAGCCAAGAACATGTCCAACAATCCAGATGACCTTCGCGCCAGCGGCCTCAAGGCCACGCTGCCGCGCCTGAAAATCCTGGATATCTTCCATAACAGCGATGTGCGTCACCTCAGCGCCGAAGATGTCTACAAAATCCTGCTTACCGAAAACATGGATGTCGGCCTCGCCACCGTGTACCGCGTGCTGACCCAGTTCGAGCAGGCCGGCTTACTCAATCGCAATCACTTTGAAACCAACAAGGCGGTCTTTGAACTCAACGAAGGCAGCCACCATGATCATCTGGTTTGCCTCGACTGCGGAATGGTCGAAGAGTTTTACGACGAGGATATTGAGCTGCGTCAGCAGAAAGTGGCCATTGATCGTGGCTTTACGATTGCCGACCATTCGCTGGCGATATACGGAAACTGTACGAAGAAGGATTGCGTCCATCGGGCCTGAATTATTGGCGCATTCGGTGCGGCATCTTGCATAAACCGCCATGCCCGCCGGGCGCGCCGCGAACACAACGCAATAGCCTCAGCCGCTAAGAATGACTCAGCGCATTCGACAGCAACTTCGCCGTGATGTCGACGATCGGGATCACGCGCTCATAGGCCATGCGCGTCGGGCCGATCACGCCTAGCGTGCCAACCACGCGACCGTTGATTTCGTACGGCGCCGTGACGATGCTCATTTGATCGAGTGGCACCAGGCTCGATTCGCCGCCAATGAAAATTTGCACGCCGGTGGCGCGATTGGATAAATCGAGTAGCTGAAGCAGACTGGTTTTTTGCTCGAACAGGTCGAACAACTTGCGCAGCGAAGTCATGTTCGACGACAACTCGTTGACACTCAGCAGGTTGCGCTCGCCCGAAATGATCACTTCGTCGCTGTTGTCTGCCATCGCATCGCTACCGACCTCGACCGCTGCTTGCATCAACGGTGTCATGTCGTCGCGCAACTGGCGCAGTTCGTTTTGCAGCCGGTTGCGCACCTCGCTGAAACTTAGTCCGCCATAGTGGAGATTGATGAAGTTGGCGGCCTGGACCAGTTGCGACGGGGTGTAGTCGACATCGCTTAGCAGCAACCGGTTTTGGACGTCGCCATTGGGTGCGACGATCACCAGCAGCACGCGTTTTTCTGACAGGCGCAGGAATTCGATTTGCTGGAAGACCGATTCGCGGCGCGGAGTCAGCACTAC
>CAILRJ010000074.1 GCA_903836575.1 uncultured Burkholderiales bacterium | reverse complement strand
GACGAAGCCCGCAACACCGCGCAACTGCTGATGGAAGGCTTGCCGTACCGGGTCAGTCTGGCGGAGTTTCGTGCCGGGCTGGCGGCACAGGAAGAGTGCCGGCCGATGTTGTTGATGGAGTATCTGGATGGTCAGGAATACAGCGTCGATTGCATCGCCGATCACGGCGCGCTCAAGTGCGCGATCCCGCGGCGCAAACCGGTCAGTTCCGGTAGCGGTCAATTGATCGACCTGCGTGCCGATGTGCTCGCGGCCACCGCAAAGCTGACTAGTAATTACGGTCTCAACGCGGTCTTCAACGTGCAATTCCGTGAACAGGAAGGTGCGTTGCGCATTCTTGAAATTAACCCGCGCATGTCGGGTGGTATCGGCATGGCTTGTGTTGCCGGACCCAACTTGCCGTATCTTGCGTTGCGCGGATTTGTTCATGGCTACGACCAGGTCGTCATTCCCGCGGTGCGAGACGGCATTCGCGTGGGTGAAATCGCTTGCGCAGTGGAGCTGCGATGAGCGCCGTGATGGATATTTCCCCGGCAGGCTTTATCGCCGAGCGCCGGGTCAGCATGCCGACCGGCGAGATGGTGGTACGGGTGCGCCAAAGCCATCTGGCACTGGATCAGTTGATCGGTTTCGCCGCGCGCAACAATGCCAAACGCGGCTTTCTGTTTTTGAGCAAGGTGCTCGGCAAGCACTGGCCGGTGCGTCCGTCTGTCATGGCGACGATGCACGAGTTACTGGCACAGCACATACCGCATCAGGCCGGCACGGTGGTCTTTATCGGCATGGCCGAAACAGCCATCGGACTGGGGCAGGGCGTCTTTGAAGCATGGTGCCGGCGTCATCCGGAGCAGCCGGCGCTGTTCTTGCCGACCACGCGTTATCGCGTCGGCAGCGGTGACGTGCTGGTGTTTCAGGAAGCGCACAGTCATGCGCCGCATCAGTATTTGCATGTGCCGGAAGAGCCGTTACGCAGTCTGCTGCAGGATGCCAGTGCGCTGGTGCTGATCGACGATGAAGTCAGCACCGGCAACACCTTTGTCAATCTGGTTGATGCGTGTCGCGTGCAGTGTCCGCGTCTGGCCTCGGTCCACATCAGCACGATCACCAACTTCATGGGCGAGGCTGCATCGGCGGCGCTGGCGCAGCGGTTTGGTTTGCCGGTGACGCACGCGGGCGCACTCGATGGCGAGTACGAATTCGTACCGGACACGCTGGCAACTGCCTCCGCGCGCTCCGGCAATGAGGAAGCGACATCCAATACCGCGCTCACGGGCTGCTTCGGACGACTCGGCATTGCGCGCCCTCTGGCCGCGCCGGTCGCTATCGCGCAAGAAATTTTTGCCGGTGTAACAGCCGGCCAGACCGTGCTGGTGCTGGGTACCGGCGAATTTTTGCATACGCCTTTTTTGCTCGCGCAAGCGCTTGAGCAGCTGGGTGCCGACGTCACCTTTCAGTCCACAACCCGCTCGCCGATTCTGCAATGGGGCGCTGTCCGGCATGTGCTGCAGTTCGCCGATATTTACGGCGAAGGGGTGGACAATTTTCTCTATAACGTCAAACCGGGCCAGTACGATCATGTCCTGATTTGCCATGAAACGGCAATCGGCCAGGGTTTGACGCAGCTGGCACACGCGCTGGACGGCCGTCTGCTGCATTTCAAAAACGAAGGTGGTCACTGATGATCAAAGTTCTGTTTGCGGATCTCGATGATTCGCTGTTTCAGTCGCGTGAAAAATGTCCGGAAGGCGTGGCGCTGCAACCGGCGGCGTTCCTCAAAGACGGTGCGGCAATTTCGTACACCACACCATCGCAGCGGGATTTTCTGGAGCTGGCACTGACGTCGATGACGGTGGTGCCGACCACGGCGCGTAATCTCAATGCGTTTCGCCGTGTCGATATCCCGTTTTGCAGTTACGCGGTACTCGACTACGGCGGGGTCATCCTGCATCCGGACGGCTCGGCTGACACCGGCTGGCAGCAGGAGATGCAGGCCGCGATGGCACTGTCTTATGCCGGCTTGCAGCGCGTAATGGACGTCATGAATACCTACGCCACGTCCTGCGGTTTCGGTGCGACCGCCCGCATCATCGAAGATTTCGGCACGCCGTTTTACGTGGTCATGAAAGACCCGGATAAACGCAGCGATAGACTCGCGCAAATCGAACAGCAGGCCGTCGCAACATGGATCGCCACCGAAGGCAGCGATTTTTATATTCATCGCAACGGCAATAATCTCGCCGTCCTGCCGAAAGCGCTCAACAAGGCGCATGCGGTGCAGCGGGTCTCGCAATGGCTGCGGGCACAGCATGGCGAGATCACCACCTTCGGGCTCGGTGACAGCCGCTCGGATGCCCGTTTCATGGCCGCTTGCGACTACGCCATCGTGCCGACGGGCTCGCAACTGAGCAGCAGCACGCTGGGGGCACTCTGATGTTTTCCGGCAGTTACCGGACTGAGGATGTGAGGTTTTTGCTCAAGCGTTTGCCGATGGCCGATTTCGTCAACGTCGCCGAAAAAGAGCGGTTGATCCAATCCGGTCAGCGCCATTACAGCGAAATGCTGTCGCCGGAAGCGCTGCCTTCGGCACATTATCTGGCGCTGTTCGAGCAGGCCGAGACGGCCAATCGGGAACAGATGGCGCAGGATTGTCTGCGGCTTGCGGCGTTGATTCATGCGCGTCGTCCTGCCACCATCACGCTGGTATCGCTGGCCCGTGCCGGCACGCCGGTCGGGGTCATTCTGAAGCATATTCTGGCACGCGTTTTCGGGCGCGATGCCGCGCATTTTTCCGTATCCATTGTGCGTGATCGTGGCATTGATGCAGTTGCGTTGCGCCATATCCTGGCGCTGGGACATACGCCGGAGTCGATCGTGTTTGTCGACGGCTGGACCGGCAAGGGTGTGATCTCGCGCGAGCTGACCAGCGCCGTGACGGCGTTCAATGCCGCGCACGATGTGGCGATTGATCCGGGACTGTTCGTGCTGGCCGATCTGGCCGGCACCGCGGCTTGCTCGGCGTCGTGCGCCGATTATCTGATCCCGTCGAGCATACTCAATGCCACCGTCTCCGGCCTGGTCAGTCGTTCGATTCTCAATGCGCAGATCGGGCCGGATGACTTTCATGGCTGCGTGTATTACGAGAACTTTGAACCCCAGGACATGTCGCGTGATTTTGCTGACCGCATCATCGCGGCAGCGCAGACAATTGCCAGGCAGAGCGGTGTTCCCGCAGCGGTGCCGGGTGACCGCGAAGCGGCTGCGCAGACCTCGCAACGCTTCATGCAGAGCTGCATGCAGGCTTACCGGATCACCGACCCGAATTTGATCAAGCCCGGCATCGGCGAGGCCACCCGCGTGCTGTTGCGACGGATGGCAGAGCGCGTGATCGTTCGCGATCGGGCCGCACCCGCGGTGGCCCATCTGATCGCGCTGGCCACCGAAAAAAACGTCCTGGTCGAACAGGATCCGGCGCTGCCGTATCAAGCGGTTTCGCTGATCAGGAGTGAACGCGATGTCGCATGAAAAATTGCTCGGGGCCTCACTGTATGTGCCCGCCAATCATCCCGACCTGACGGCGGTCGCCAACGGCGAAAAGCTGGCGCAGGCGCGCTCCATTATTTTTTGTACCGAAGATGCGGTCGCTGAAAAAGACCTCAGTTATGCGCTGTTTCAGCTCAGCGTCGCGTTGCAGAATATGCCGGTCACAACGCGCTCCGAACGCTTTGTACGGGTGCGTAATGTCGAGGTACTGGGACGTGTGCTGGCGATGCCAGGTGCCGACAAGCTGACCGGTTTCGTGATTCCGAAAGCGAGCCGGCACAACATGCCGTCGTATCTGCGCCATGTGCGCGACACCCGGCATGTGCTGATGCCGACGCTGGAAACGGCCGACGTATTCGACGATACCGAGATGCGTGAATTCCGCCTGTTTCTGGAGTCGCCCGGTGTGCGTCCGCGCATTCTGGCGCTGCGGATAGGCGGCAATGATCTGTTCGGTTTGCTGGGCTTGCGTCGCCCGCGCAACATGACCATCTATCGCACGCCACTGGGGCCGGTCATCGCCCGCCTGGTCACGACCTTCCGGCCGTACGGATTTTGTCTGACTGCGCCAGTCTTCGAACATCTGGATTTGCCGGACTTGCTGGCGCAGGAAGTCGAGGAAGATCTGGCACACGGGATGATTGGCAAGACCGCGATCCATCCCGATCAGATTGCCCAGATCGAGCGTCACTTCATGGTCATGCCGGGCGATCTGGCATCGGCCGAAGCGATTCTTGCCGCCGACAGTCCGGCCGTCTTCAAGCTCGACAATTCGATGTGCGAAGTGACGACCCATCGCGCCTGGGCACAACGCACCATCGCGCAAGCATCCCATTTCGGCGCCTATCCAACGGTCGACCCGGCTAACCCGGTCGGCAAGTAATCACACTACACAGGAGAGAACTTGATGAATACATTTTCACGTGGGCAAAAAGGTAAATTGACCGAACTGGGTTGCCAGGAACAGTTGACGGTCATGCTGGATGTGTCCTTGCCCGGTGCGTCGATTGACGTGTCGTGTTTCGGACTGGATGGCAATGACAAGTTGTCGGACGACCGGTATCTGGTTTTTTTCAATCAGACCGCCTCGCCGGAAAACGCCGTCACGCTGGATCAATCGTCAGGCAAGGCGGTGTTCCGGATTGATCTTGCCAAATTGCCGGCGTCGATTGTGAAGCTGGTGTTCACCGCCGCCATCGACGGTCCCGGCTCCATGCGCAACATCGCTCCCGGTGCGCTGGTGCTCGGTGATGCGGTAACGTTTCCATTGAACGGTGCCGATTTCAATACCGAGGTCGCCCTGATCGCCGGCGAGATTTATCGCAAGGACGGTGTCTGGCGATTCGGTGCAGTGGGTCAGGGTTTTGCGGGCGGGCTGTCGTCGCTGCTGACGCATTTTGGTGGCGAGCAGGCGGCTTCACCGTCGCCGTCAGCTGCACCGGCACCAGCACCTTCAGCTTCACCTTCACCAGCACCAGCACCAACGCCAGCGGTCTCGCTATCGAAAATCACGCTGGAAAAACAAGGCGACAAAGTCAGCCTCGAAAAAAAGGGCGGGCAAGGCTACGGCCGGGTTCGTGTCAATCTGAACTGGAACCAGAACCCGTCGATCGCTGCGCCTGAAAAAGCAGGATTCTTCAGCCGCCTGATCGGTGACGCCAAGAAAAGTGGTGGCATCGATCTGGATCTGGCGTGTCTCTATGAACTGGCTGACGGCAAAAAAGGCGGCATCCAGGCCCTCGGCAAATCCTGGGGTGATTTTGATGGGGCACCGTACATCATGCTTGCCGGCGACGACAGAACCGGTACCAGCACGGACGGCGAGAACATGTTCATCAATGGCGATCAGTTCGCCCACATCAAGCGCGCGCTGATCTTCACGTTCATTTACGAAGGTGCGGCCAACTGGGCGGCGACCGATGGCGTGGTCACCATCGAGGCACCCAATCAGGCGCCGGTCGAGGTCAAACTCGACAACGGCAACAATGCGCAAATGATGTGCGCGATCGCGATGATCGACAATGTCGGCGGCAAATTTCAGGTCACCAAGCTGGCCGAATATTTCGGCGCTGAAGGTGGCGTCGGTGCGCATGAGATGATGGACCGCCGTTACGGTTTCGGGATGCGCTGGAAGACCGGCCGTAAGGATTAAATCAAGGAGATTGCGCTCATGGAACCAGCAAGTTTGCTTCGAAAAATGTTCGATGCGGCGGTCGAGGCCGCGCAACCGACGCACTGTATTCCGTTGTTCCTGCCCTCTGCGCCAAGCGGCAGAACCATCGTCATCGGTGCTGGCAAGGCCTCGGCAGAAATGGCGCGCGTGCTTGAACTGCACTGGCCCGCGCCGCTGACCGGACTGGTCGTCACGCGCTATGGCTACGCCGCACCGTGCACCCGCATCGAGATTATCGAAGCCGCCCATCCGGTTCCCGATCAGGCCGGGATGGATGCCGCGCAGCGCATCCTGCAACTGGTGCAGGGATTGACTGCCGATGATCTGGTGATCTGCCTGATCTCCGGTGGCGGTTCGGCGCTGATGCCCTTGCCCGCCGCCGGTATTACGCTAGCCGATAAACAGGCGATCAACAAGGCCTTGCTGCAGTGTGGCGCGAGCATCACCGAAATGAATTGTGTGCGCCGTCATCTTTCTGCGATCAAGGGTGGCCGGCTGGCTGCCGCCTGTTTTCCGGCGCGCGTGGTCACGCTGCTGATTTCGGATGTGCCGGGTGATGACCCGATCGATATCGCTTCCGGTCCGACCGTGGGCGATGCGACCACTTGTGCGCAAGCACTCGACATCGTGCGTCGCTATGGGATACCCTTGCCGGCTGCTGCGCGTGCGGTGCTGGAGTCGGGTGCCGGTGAATCGGTCAAGCCTGACGATGCACGGCTGGCGCGCTGTGAGGCGCACCTGATTGCCACGCCGCAAATGGCGCTGATGGCTGCCGCAAAAGTGGCGCGCCAGAATTGCGTCGCCGCGCATGTGCTGGGCGACGCGATCGAAGGTGAAGCTGCGGAAGTTGGCCGGGTCATGGCCGGGATTGCGCTGCAGGTGGCGACGCACGACATGCCCTTCACGCGGCCTTGTGTTTTATTGTCGGGTGGCGAGACCACCGTCACCGTCACCGGCAATGGCAGCGGCGGTCGCAATGTCGAATTTTTGCTGTCGCTGGGCGTGGCGCTCAATGGCCACGATGGCATCCATGCGCTGGCGGCCGACACCGATGGCGTCGATGGCATGGTCGATATTGCTGGTGCCATACTGACGCCGGATTCGCTGGTACGCGCATGGGCACTTGGCATCCGGCCCAGAGACAGTCTGGATAACAACGACGGCCACGGCTTTTTTGGCGCGCTCGGCGATGCGGTCATTACCGGTCCGACCAAAACCAATGTCAATGATTTCAGGGCGATCCTGATTACCTGATCAGGCAGCGCGTCGGGCTTCTTCCAGCGCGGCAGTCAGCATCACAATCCGGTCGGTCAAGGCGGCATTCTCGGCGGTCAGTTCGGCTACTCTGGCTTGCAGCGATTCGGGCTCGCTTGTCTCGCTGGCCGGTGCACTTGCCCGTGGCGTGCGGGTCCCGGCTTTCAGTTCGCGGACCTGTTTCGCCGCTTGCTGCAATTCTTTTTTGCCACCGGCGACGGCAGCGACCTGCTCGGCCGCAGGCAGTGTTGCTACCGCCGCTGCTGCATTAATCGAGATGGTGCCGGCGCGTACTGCATTGACCAGTTCCGGCGTCGCGGCTTTCTGGATTTTTTCGATCTGCGTAATCGTATTGGTGCTGATGCCGGCAAGCCGGGCGACATCGTCGCGGGTAGCGATCGGTGGAGCGATTGGTGCGCCGACGGGCGGACTGGCCGGGGCACCGGCAGGCGCATCCTGCAATTGCCTGCGCTGGCGCGTCGCGACGATTTCTTTTTTGCGCAACGCCAGCACGCCACGCTGGAAATCCGACACGCTGCGCCGCGCCAGATGGTTATCGATCATCCACAACATCACGTCATCGATGGAACCGAAGCTGGCATTTTGCACGGTCTGAAAAGCGATCCCGTGCTGGTGGCAAATCGCATAGCGGTTATGGCCGTCGATCAGGACATCGCCCCACAGCACCAGCGCATCACGACAACCTTCGGCCAGCAGACTGCGCTCCAGCGCTGTGTATTCGTCGATGGTGAGCGGGTCGATGTAGCTGCGTAATGCGTCGTTGACGGTGATGTTCATGAGTGACCTTGATCTTTGTTTGTAGTAAATGGCATCCGGCATCAGCGCAAGCAGCGTCGGTTCGACGATCCGCACAGTGTGCTGTGGCGACGGGACCGACATGGTAAAGCAGTTGTTGCTGACGTGGTCGCTCACACGGTTGCTATCGTGATCGTTGCCGGCACGATGTTGTCCTGCTTAAAAATAAGGCAGTGTCGCTCACCGGCATGGCAACTGCCTTGCGGCTGCTTCACACAGGGTTATGCACAAAGTTGTTCACACAATACGGGCATAAGTTTTTGCTGCGGCCGCAGACGCCGGCAATGCTCGCCGGTCCTCCGTGTACACTCGAAAACCGTTGCGCACAGCGCGCTCTCACCGACAGGAAAACATGATCACCGTCCACCATCTCGACACCTCCCGTTCGCAGCGCATCCTGTGGCTGCTCGAAGAACTCGGCGTACCGTACGAGATCAAGCGCTACCAGCGCAACAAGAAGACCCAGCTTGCCCCGCCCGAATTGAAAGCGATCCATCCGATGGGCAAGTCGCCGGTTATCACCGATGGCGGGGTCACGGTGGCTGAATCCGGTGCCATCGTCGAATATCTGGTCGAGACCTATGGCGACAAGGGCACCGGCGAAGTCGCCGCACTGCAACCCCGGCAGGGCACGCCCGAACATCGCGAATGCCGTTTCTGGATGCATTTTGCCGAAGGCTCGCTGATGAACTGGCTGGTCATGAAACTGGTATTTACGAGTATCCCGACCCAACCGATGCCATTTTTCGTGCGCCCGATCGCGCGCAAATTATGCGAACAGGTACAGCTGAAACTGATCGATCCGAACCTGGCCACGGCGATGGCCTACATGGAACAGCATCTGACCAGGCACGCGTGGTTTGCCGGTGAACAGATGACAATGGCCGATTTTCAGATGAGCTTTGCGGTGGAAGCGGCGCTGTCGCGTGCGACAGCAGGCAAGCAGTTCCCGGCGTTGATGGCCTACAAAAAGAAAATGAATGCACGGCCGGCGTATCAGCGCGCCATAGTCAAAGGCGGTCCGGTGTTGATGACGAGCTGACGGTTTTTTTGAGGGTAACGCCAGACAGATGTGCATCATTTTTCGAAAAATTGAGTGTTACTATCTGTCAAGTACAAAAAAATACCGGAGAAACCATCTTGCTTAACAAAGTCATTAGGGTTCTGCCAATCGAACTACCCGACCCCGGGTGTGCGGTCTGCAAGGATCAACTGGATTTTGATTTTACGTTCGCTTTTCAGCCCATCGTCGATGTCGAGCAGCGCGCGATTTATGCCTATGAAGCGCTGGTGCGGGGTGTCAATGGCGAAGGCGCTGCGCATATCCTGGGCATGGTGAACGACGAAAACCGCTATCGCTTCGATCAAGGCTGCCGTATCCGCAGTATTTTTCTGGCCCAGCAACTGGGCATGACTTGCCGCATCTCGATCAACTTCCTGCCCAATGCAATTTATCAACCCGAGCTGTGTATCCGCACCACCATCCTGGCTGCCGAGGCCGCCGGTTTCCCGCTCGACCGGATCATTTTTGAGGTTACCGAATCCGAACAGATTCTTGAGCCGGAAAAACTGCTATCGATTTTCCGCTACTACCGGGATCGTGGTTTTGCTACCGCGATCGATGATTTCGGTGCCGGTTATGCCGGACTGGGTTTGCTGACCGACTTCCAGCCGACGCTGATCAAAATTGACATCAAGCTGGTGCGCGACATCGACACTAACCCGGTCAAGCAGGCAGTCGTCAAGGGCATCTTGCTGACGACCGGATTGCTGGGTGTCGAAGTCATCGCCGAAGGAGTCGAAACCGAAGGTGAGGCGCGCTGGTTCAAGGCCAACGGGATACGCCTGATGCAGGGCTATTATTTTGCGCGGCCGGGTTTCGAGTCGTTGCCAAGCGTCGAAAACTGGATTTAGCCTGCCTCAAAATCCTAGCTCACGCCATACCAGCACCAACCCGGCACGCAGGAACGCCACCACCGGCGCTTCCCATTTTCCATGGATCACGACGCGTCCGCGCCAGCTCTGTTGCGACAGGCTGGCCGGATCGTCGCTGGTCGTCAGCATGACCCGGTAGACCGCACGTTCCGGAATCTGCACGCCGTGCTTGTCGCGCGTCAGCACCGAGCCGCCGAACTGCGCGGCCAGCTGGGTGGCCTGCAAGGTGCGGGTGGCGTCCGGCTCGATCGCACTGACCGTCAGGTGCAGCACCGGACCGGCCAGGCCGTCGGTATAAAACCGCGCATGGTCACCGATGGCAATGCGCTGCACATCGTCTTCATCAAGATAGGTATCGACTAGCCATGCCCCGGGTTGCACCAACACCGCCAGCCGTTCGTATTGGCTGACCCAGACCCCGGCGACCAGCTCCGGATCGAGGTTGCGCAAGACGCCGTCGAACGGTGCGCTTGGCGCATACAACGCCAGCTCGGCGGTGATGCCGGCCAGTTCAGCGACGGCGGTGGCTTGCTCCTGTTGCAGTACCTGCAAATTCTGGCGCTGTTCGGCATCGACGGCGGCATCGGCATTTTGCTGGCGCAACTGGGTCACGCGGGCTTGCGCTTTGTGCCAGCGCAGCGGCAGCTCGGCCGAAGCCAGTTCGAGGATCATCGCACCGGCCGGGACGGCGCTGCCTTCGTGCCATGGCAGGCGGGTCAGTTGCGCACCGGCCGGAGCATGGATCGGTAACATCACGGCCGGTTTCAGCAGGCCGGATGCGCTGAGCCGGGTCGGCCACGGCACAACTGCCAGCAGCACTAACAACACCAGCAGCAGCGCAGTGCGGCGCACGCGCGACGGCATTGGACCGCTGGTACCGCGCTGGCGCAGCAGCGCCGGCCAGTGCCGGATTTCTTGCCACAGCGGCAGCACGATGAACCAGCCGATCTCGATGACAAACAACAGGATGCCGACCGCCTTGATGACAAAATGATAGACCAGCGCGGCAATCCCGAGAAACAGCACCAGCCGGTAAATCCAGGTCACCCAGGCAAAGGCAATCAGGCCGGCGGTGCGCCGGCGCGAAAAATACTCTGGTGGTTCGTGTCGCAGTCCGAACAGCCAGCTGCGCAATTTCCAGCGTGCGAGCGCGAAGCTGCGGCCGTGCAGGTTCGGCATGGCGAGCCAGTCCGACAGCAAAAAATAGCCATCGAAGCGCATGAACGGACTGGCATTGATGGCCAGCGTAGCAATCCAGGTAGTGGTGGCGAGCAGGAACGTGATCGATTTCGGCAAGCCTTCCGGTAGCAGGCACCAGGCCAGTGTGGCCCAGATCGCCACCACCATTTCGGTCGCTACGCCGGCCCCGGCGACGATCAGGCGTTGCCGGCGGTTGGCCAGTTTCCAGACCTCGTTGGTGTCGGTATAAGCCATCGGCAGCAGTACCAGAAAGGCCACGCCCATGACCGGTACGCGGCAGCCGAAACGCTTGGCAGTGAACGCATGACCCAGTTCGTGCAGCACTTTGACGAAGACGACGGCGAGGCCGAAGCCGACGATGCTGGCGGGCGTGAACGTATCGAGCAGCGTGGTCGAAAAACGGGTCCAGTCGCGGTACACCATTACCAGCCCGAGCACCAGTGCCAGCAGACTGAGTTGCACAAAAGTGCGCGTGTATAACGGTGCCACCAGCGCCGCGCAGCGCGTCAGCCAGCCATCCGGACGCAGCAGCGGGATGCGGAAAAACAGGTAGTGATGCAGCAGCCATTGCTGCCAGCTGCCGCGCAGATGCGCCTGCCGTGCGGCCAGCCGGACGGCGCTGCCGGTACCACCGATTTGCACCAGCTGGTTATCGCGCAGAAAGGTGGCCACCGCGGCGATGTCGTCGGCATCCGGTCGCAAGGTGGTCTCGGCGTGCAACGAAGCCAGCATCTCTGTGAGCGTCGCTGTGCTCCAGCGTCCGAGGATTTCAAACGTCATCCAGTCGATCTGAAAAAACTGGTTGCGCACCGGATCATGCAGTGTCCAGCTGGGCTGGCCATCGGCCAGCGCCGGTCCGGCGAACAGCGCGAGTTCTTCACGCAGTACAGGCAGGTCCATGGCTCAGAGTCCGACGCTCTGGCGCAGCGCGGCCAGCGGCCGGCGCAAAATCCAGTAGCCCAGCGCGACCCGTTCGCCGCTGAGTTTGGCACTGCCTTTCAAACCGATGCGGTGTGTCGTGCTGCCGCTCAGCGTGGCGCGCACACGGTAGGCATAACTGCCGTCGGGACGCTGGACCGCATCATGTGCCATGTAGCGCAATTTGGCCGCGACCGGCGACAGCGGGCTGGCATTCAGATACAGCTGCACATCGGTACCGGCAGCCAGCGGGATCGCATCGGCCAGCGGCAGCCAGACTTCGATCTCGACATCGCCGGGAGTAGCCAGGCGCAGGATGCGTTCGCCGGTGACGACCGGCTTGCCGATCCATTCGACCGGATCATCGAACAGCGCAATGCCGTCCTGCGGTGCGACCACATGTGCGCGTTCGCGCTGGCCGCGCAGGTAATCGGTTTCGGCACGGCGCTCTGCGAGCTTGCCGGTCAGCAGCGCCAGCCGGCTCTTGATCTTGCCGTCACTCACCGCCAGTTGCGCGGCTTGCCGGTATTCGGCTTCGGCACCGGTTTGCGCCTGAGTCGCGACATCGAGCTTGCTGGAGAGCGTCACGTCGTCGAGCGCAAACAGCGTTTGACCGCGCT
>CAILRJ010000073.1 GCA_903836575.1 uncultured Burkholderiales bacterium | reverse complement strand
TGTCGCTCCAGTCGGCGGCCTGGGCGGCACCACCGGCAAGCAACAGCGTAGCGAGGGCAGCGGCAGAGACAAACGGGCTTTTCTTGAAACAGGACATGACAACTCCATTTTGGTTTTTATCAGCGGGCGACGGGCGTGTGGCTGAAGCCGGAAAGGCTGGCAGCGGAGCGATCATGCGGGAATCACGCTATTTCGTCAGTGAAATTTTCGAATAGTGGGTATAGGAATTGGCTGATGTCAGCGAGAGCCATGGCGCTAGGCCTGCAGGCGGGCGGGTCGGGTGATGATGGCGGCACTGATACCGGATTGCGAGGAACAAAAATACAACACTTGCGCGATGGAAGCACCCGCCGGATGGGGCGAATTTAAGGTTGGCGTAGCGGTCGGGTTAGTGCAGGAAGAGCTTGAGAAGAACTGTGAAGAGCAGTCCTATCGTGGTGCCGGTCATCCATTTCAACAGCGTGATGTCACCGTTCATGCTGGTGAGTTTGGTATCGACGTTGCGGGCATAGGCTGCCAGCTTGTTGTCGCTGCGTAGCCCCATGTTGTCCATTTTGCTTTCGATCCGTTGTTCCAGGTTCTCAAGTTTGATGTCGATACGCTGTTCCAGGCTGTCAATTTTGCTTTCCAGATTGTCAATTTTTCTGTCGACACGCTGTTCTAGACTGTCAATCTTGCTGTCGACACGCTGTTCCAGATTATCAATCTGGATTTTCACGCTTTGCGCCAGATTATCAATCTTGCCGGAAAGATGTTGATTCAGTGCGCCCAGATCATCGGGCGTTGCAATCGATTTCCCCAGCACGTCACCCAGCAACTGCGCTTGCAGCTCGGCTTGCTGAACCGGCAAACCAGCCGACGCCAGCTTCTTTGCATAATCGAGGGTATCGAATGGAAGACTCATGATCATTCAGGCGCCTTAGTGGCAGGATAGCAGAGGATTTTCAGGACAATATCCGAGATCGCCATTTTTGCGATGCCCAATGACTGTGCCGTGACGCCCGTCATGACAAAACCAAAAAATAAGCATGCCGCTGTGGTGTTTAAAAATTCCTGTCAGCCAACGATTCTCCGGCTATATTGCGCCCGCTATATCTCCCATCCCCGCAACCGTATATTGAAGCGGATAATCCGGCGTACTTTAACGAGAGAAAAAATCCGGGACTTACCACGATGAGCGATGAATCAGCACCAGACATGCCGCCCCGCCTGACGCTGCGCGCAATGACCAAGCGCTATCCGGCAGTCATTGCCAATGACCGCATTGACCTGACCGTGCAACCCGGCGAGATCCATGCCGTGCTTGGTGAGAATGGCGCCGGCAAATCGACGCTGATGAAAATGATCTACGGCGCGGTCAAACCCGATGCCGGTGTGCTCTGCTGGAATGGCGTTGCCACCACGATCGACAATCCGGCGACCGCACGCGCGCTCGGCATTGCGATGGTGTTCCAGCATTTTTCGTTATTCGACACACTCACCGTGGTGGAAAACATTGCACTCGGTTTGCCAAAGGGCACCCGTCTCGATGAACTGGCCTTGCGCATTGCCGCCACCGCGGCCGAATACGGACTGGAACTCGAACCGCAACGGCATGTGCATACGCTGTCGGTCGGCGAATGCCAGCGCGTTGAAATTGTCCGTGCGTTGCTGGCCAAGCCGCAATTGCTGATTCTCGATGAACCGACTTCGGTGCTGACACCGCAAGCGGTCGATAAATTATTCGAGACCTTGCGCAAGCTGGCTTCGCAAGGCTGCAGCATTTTGTACATCAGCCACAAGCTCGATGAGATCCGTGCGCTGTGTCA
>CAILRJ010000072.1 GCA_903836575.1 uncultured Burkholderiales bacterium | reverse complement strand
TGCTGCGCATCAAAGCCAAGCGTCATCGCCGAGGTAATCGAATTGCACTCCACGCCATACGGCGCGGTCCAGACCATCAGCAGCGCCTGCATCGCGGGGGTTAATTGCGCATCGATTTCCAGCTTCAGCTTGGCAAAGGCAACCCGTGACAAGTTAGGCGGCGCGTTGGGGATATTCACATGGATCAGGTTTTGCGCAGGAATTTGCCGGGCGATACGGTAGTACTCGCCGACTTGTACGCTCAATGGATCGGCGTCGTTGATGATGACGCCGAGCTGACTGGCATTGAGCGCGACCGGAGCAGCAGCGTGGGTCGGTGCATCGGCCTGTGCCCCACCAGAAACGACAATGACAACAGAAAAAATCAGGGAGAGACACAAGGAACGATGCACAGCGGATGTCCTGAAGCAGTGAAAATGGAAAAAAAGAAGGAGTGCACAAGTATAGCTGTCGTGCGTCCCCCTATCGGATAGCAACCCGCACAAAGGTAGAAACTTGTTTGGTACAGCGAAAGGGCATTGATCTCTGCCGTACCAACTACGTAGTGATGCGATGTTATTCACGGAGTACAAATAGTGCGATGTGGTCGACTCGATAACAACCAAGCCTCCGAACAGGCCTCTGAAAAAACACAGGTTCATCACCCAAAAAGATTTTCCAGCTTCAGCCCTAGTCGATGTATTACTCTGAAAAAATTCAAAAAACCCGAGTTTACAGTCAAATAATTCTCGATAACTAGTTCGCTAGCAGCGCGTCAATAATTCTCAAAAGCAATTTTTCACAATAAAATCAACGAGATATTAATCACAACTTCCTAAATTCATCTTCAATATTGCATCATGGTAATTAATTAACAATTGTTTGCAATTTTTTGTGATTATTTGTTGTGGCACACAACCTTTTCTCATTGGTGTAGTTATGATTCAATCAATTAAAGCGAATCTCAACACTTACTTGATCAGGAAAAAAATGAACTCCACAAACTATGTAAAAGCAGCCGTTCTCGCGTTTGCTTTTCTTGCAAGTGCCGCTCACGCAGGACCGAACTTGGTCGTGAACGGTAACTTCGAAGCTGATTCAATGGCAAATGGAAACTATGGCATTTTCGACAGCCTTACAGGCTGGCAAGCAACGAACCAAGTTGAGTTGCGTAACAACATTGCAGGAAGAGGCGAGACCGGTCCAAATTACGTCGAACTGGATGCTTATCAAAACAGCTCAATCTCGCAATTGATACCAACCAGCACCGGCGAGGGGTACCGTCTGAGTTTTGCCTATGCACCACGCGAAGGTGTAGCGGCTGATTCAAACGGTATTCAAGCCCTTTGGAATAACAAGGTTGTTCGTACGATGGCCAAAGACGGCACGTCGAATGTCGGTAATTTTTGGAAAATATACTATGTGAACGTGATCGGTGGCGCTGGAACGTCATCATTGCTCAGTTTCAACGCCATTGGTAAAAGCGATAGCTACGGCGGATCGTTAGATACCGTCAAAGTCTTCAGCGCCGTCCCGGAGCCAACAACCACCGGCATGATGATCGCAGGCCTTGGCATGCTCGCTTTTGTAACCCGTCGCAAACAAACAAAAAATAACCTTCTTGGTTGATTGAAGGCTGCAGGTTAGTCACAAAAGTCTAGCCGCCCTTCATAAAAAAACCCCGGAAACGGGGTTTTTTTTCGATTGGTCAAACGACAAGCCTGAAACAAACCGTTCGACCTTAAATAGCATTCAAGCTAGATCACTATTACTTGTCTAGGCTCTCTGCAAAATCTTCACCCACGTTGCGTGAAGCATTACGTCTATCACGCGCATCCCGCCAACTATTGGTCGGGCATTCCGACAAATGCATCATCTTGCCCTTCCGATCAACGCAATAGTCCTTGCACACCACCATCTCGGTCATTTCGGTGTTGGGTGTCACACGGGTATATTCAAACAAAACGCTACGCACCACCTCAGCGCCGGCACAAATATGACTGCCATGCCCGATCCATGTAGGACCAATAATGGTACTGCCGGCCTCGATCCGCGTACCGGAACCGATATATACCGGCCCCGTAATAGTCGTCCCCTCCCAGTCGATACTGGTATTTAACCCAGCCCAGATACCTTCGGCAATCTGCGTCCCGGGCATCGTCATGTGTGCAACACTGCCACTGAGCACACTTTGCAGCACGGACCAGAAGTCCTTCACATTACCGATATCGATCCAGTTAAAGAACCGCTTCTGAGCAAAAAAAGGAACACCTTTTTCCACCAGTAAGGGGAACAGCTCCGACCCGATATCGAACATCTGATTCGACGGGATCATCGCCAGCACTTCCGGTTCCAGGATGTAAATACCCGTGCTGGCCAAATTTGACAGGGCATCCTCCGGCCTCGGCTTTTCCTGAAACGACAACACACGGCCCTGAGCATCGGTAACCACCATCCCGTATTCCGACGACTTTTCGTTTGGCACTTCTTTTGTAATGACGCTGGCCAGTGCGCCCTTGCGACGATGCTCGAACAACGCTGATTTGATATCGAGATCAATAATCGCATCACCACAAATGACAATCGTGGTCTCATCAAAAAACCCGCCGAACTCCTGGATTTTTTTCATACCACCTGCGGAACCAATCGGCTTCGGGCTGACTACCCGTTCGTCGTTAATATATCCCTCAAACGAATAGCCAATCTGCGCACCGAAGCGCTGGCCTTCGCCAAAATAGTTCTCGATTTTCTGGTGCAGATAGCTGACATTCACCATGATTTCGGTAATGCCGAATTTGACCAGATGGTCGACCAGATATTCCATGACTGGCTTGCCAAGGATAGGAATCATTGGCTTCGGAAGTTCGTAGGTCAGGGGTTGAACGCGGGTACCTTTACCGGCGGCCAGGATCATTGCTTTCATCGGACTCTCTTTACAAATTGAATGTCATAAATCTTAACGACGCCCGATCGCGGAATACTCGATACCTTGTTCCCGCATCTGCGCGGGGATATACAAATTACGCCCGTCAAAAATCACGGGATTTTTCAGAGCCTGTTTAAGAAGCTCAAAATCCGGTACACGAAACTCTTTCCACTCCGTCACGATCACCAGTGCGTCTGCACCATTGGTCGCCTCCATCGCCGAAGCAGCATAAACAAGGCGCGCGTCGTCACCGTAAATACGCTTTGATTCCGCCATGGCAACCGGGTCATACGCAGTCACCGTCGCACCAAGTTCCCAAAGTCCCTCGATCAATACCCGGCTAGTGGCAGCCCGCATGTCATCGGTATTGGGCTTGAATGCCAAACCCCATAGGGCAAAATTGAACCCTTTCAAATCCTTACCAAAACGCGAAGTAATCTTATCGAGCAGCACATGCTTTTGCTGTTCATTGGCCTGATCTACCGCAGACAAGACCTTCAGATCGATACCGTTTTCTTGGGCAGTGTTGATTAGCGCAGTCACATCTTTCGGAAAACACGACCCGCCGTAACCACATCCCGCATATAAAAAATGAAACCCGATGCGCGGATCCGCACCGATACCCAAACGTACTTGTTCGATATCAGCGCCCAGTTTGTCCGCCAGGTTAGCCAGTTCGTTCATGAAAGAAATCCGCGTTGCCAGCATTGCATTGGCTGCGTACTTCGTCAGTTCGGCAGACCGCACATCCATGACGACAATCCGGTCATGATTCCGGTTGAACTGCGCGTACAACTCACGCATCAGGGTGATGGCGCGCGCGTCTTCAGTGCCGATCACAATCCGATCCGGACGCATGAAGTCGTCGAGGGCAGCGCCCTCTTTCAGAAACTCGGGATTCGATACCACGGCAAACGGCGTCGATAACGAGCGCTTGGCCAGCTCTTCATTAACAGCCTGCGTTACCTTGTCAGCGGTTCCGACCGGCACGGTCGATTTGTCGACGATTACTTTGTAGTCCGCCATGTGCCTACCAATATTGCGGGCCGCAGCCGTCACATACTTCAGATCGGCCGAACCGTCTTCATCCGGCGGCGTACCGACCGCAATGAACTGGACCACACCAAAGGCAACGCTTTTTTCTACACTGGTCGTGAACTGCAAACG
>CAILRJ010000071.1 GCA_903836575.1 uncultured Burkholderiales bacterium | reverse complement strand
TGGCACCGTCAATGCAAGAGTGGGCATCAGCCGGTCAGCACCACCCGCTGCGGTTCCCGCTAATCAATACAGTACCGCCATTGCTGCCGGTACAGGGTTGGCTGCTGGAGTGACTTTTGGCGGCACGGGTCGGATACCGACTACGCAGATTGGAACCGATATCACGCGCATAGACATCACCAATGCGGTGGCATCGACCTCGCGCCGACTGGTTGTAATTATCGGGGCCGGTGGACAAATCCGTATGTGCGATCCGGCTCTTGCTTTGTCTGCCAATCCGCAGGGTTGTTCTTAAGAGGGAGGCCACTTCATGCAACGGACCACTACCAAACAAGGCGGCTTGATCATATTGGAAAGTCTGGTCGCAGTTGTCATTTTTTCACTCGGAATTCTAGGTATTGTAGGTTTGCTGACACTATCGGTAAAAAATACCGAAAGCGCCAAATATCGCAACGTTGCCGGTCTGTTAGCCAACAGTATTACCGGCCAGATGTGGGTTGACGATAAAACAAATGCGTCGCTAAAAACCAATTTTGAGAGTCCTTATGGGACGCAGTTCGTCGCTTGGAAAAGCAAGGTTATCGATGCCTTACCTGGCATCGAGGCGAATCCGCCGACCATCACAATCAATACCAGTAATGTCGCCACCATTACCGTTTGGTGGCAGGCTCCGGGCGAACCTGCAGCCCATAACTATATTCTTAATGCATTGATTATTAACTAACTCCGGAAATATCCACCATGTTCCCGCATCAAAATATAAGACGCAGCAATAGTGGTTTCAGTCTGGTAGAGATTATGATTGGGATAGGCCTCGGTCTTGCCTCCCTGATTATTATCTTGCAGATTTTTTCCGTATTTGAAGGGCAAAAACGCACCACCACATCGGGCGCCGATGCCCAGGTGAACGGCGGGGTTGCATTGTTTTCGATCGAGCGCGATGTGCGTATGGCTGGGTATGGCGTCAATGTGCCGGCTGCTTTTGGTTGTACCGTTAACAGTTCTTACAATGGTATAAATCAGCCGGTTCTGTCCTTGATGCCCGTGACCATTATCAAGGGCATCAATGGCTTGCCAGATGTGGTCAAGATTCTTTCTAGCTCCAAAGACAATTGGAGTATTCCAGCCAGAATTATAGTGGACCACCCGGCACCGGCAAGTAACGTCTTTTTAAATACGACGTTAGGTATAGCCGTCAACGATTTAATGGTTGCTTATGAAGCCGGTAAAGACTGCACCTTGTTGCAAGTGACCGGGATACCGAGCGGCAACGTGCAAATCCACCATCAAAATACCAGCCCTTGGAATCCACCGGGCGGACAGAACATATTCCCGGCTGCTGGTTACAGTGCTGGCGCCATGTTGCTCAATCTGGGCGCGCTGGTAATCCGCACCTATTCTGTCAATGCCCAGAGCGACATGCTGCTGTCGGATTTTGTCTCAGCGACCAACACCAGCATTGTCCAAACACTGGCTCCAAATATTGTCAATTTGCAAGCCCAATACGGTTTCGATACCCGGACATCGCCCGGCGACGCACGGACAGATACATGGAGCGACACCATGATCGATGCTGATAGCAGCACCGTAATTGGTGACAGCGGCGATATCAGCAGACTCTATGCGGTACGCCTGGCGGTAGCGGCACGCAGCGCCTTACTGGAGAAACCAAAACCGGATGGTACCTGCGATATCACCACGACTACTTCTGCAAATATGCCTGTTTGGTCGGGTGGCACGATTGATGTCAGCAAAAATCCGGATGGAACAGCTAACGCCAGCTGGACGTGTTATCGCTACAAGGTTTTCGAAACTGTTATCCCTGTGCGTAATTCGATCTGGAGAGAGAAATGAAAGCCAGCCATTTCCCGGTGGAGATCACTGTGCCCTGCGGCTATGCTGGCATCAACTTTAGTTGTAGCAATCATCAATGCCGCCAACGGCAAGGAGGGATTGTTCTTGTAATTGGCCTTATCGTACTTGTCGCCATGACTTTGGCGGGCATCGCTCTGGTGCGTTCGATTGCTACTAACAATATGATTGCGGGCAATCTGGGCTTCAAGCAAGGCGCGACTTCTACCGGGGACGCTGGAATCGAAGCTGGGATCAGTTGGTTGAAAACGGTAGCTGGTACTACGGCTGTGTACCTGGACCTACCCGCATCCGGTTACTACGCCACCAGTCAGCCCACGCTGGACATGACCGGCAGCAGTCACGACCCGACCCGTGCATTGGTAAACTGGGATTTCAATAACTGCAATAACCTCGCACCATCGACCTGCTTCGATCCTGCTGCTGCCATAAATGCCGGTGCCGGAAACTCTGTCAGTTACATCATCCATCGCCTATGTCAAAGCACAGGCGATCCCAATAGCACGGCGAATACCTGTGCCACCTATCAATCGACCACTTCAACCAGCCCGAAAAAAAGCGAGTTGAAATATGGCGAGAACAAACGGTTTGAACCACTGCCCGTTGTTTATTACCGCATCACATCGCGCGTCAAGGGCCCGAGAAATACCATCAGTTTTGTAGAGACAATTATTCATTTCTAGGGAAAATTGTTTTGTCAAAATCATATTCATGCGTCACAAGATTGCCGATAGATTGTCATATCAGGAGGCCCGGATGAACTTTTCTTTTTATAGAACCCACTATGCCCGGCTTATTTTTCCGGCAGCATTATTGTGTCCCGTTGTCGTTGCTTATGCTGCGGTAACCGATATCTCCAGAACCCCGATGGCGTCCTTCTCCTCTTCCGCCGTCAAGCCGAATATCATGTTCATTATTGACGACTCCGATAGTATGGGTCGGGACTACTTGCCGGAGGCCGCGCATGGCTTCCCGACTAACGGATATGGCCGCAACAGCAAGCATTGCAACGGTCTCGCTTACGATCCGGCGACTGTCTATAAACCTGCGGTATATCCCAATGGGAGTAGTTATGGAAATTCGAGTTTTACCGGTGCCTGGCGAAATGGAATTAGCGGTGGTGGAACCACAAATCTGACTGGTTCTTATTATTATAAATATACTGGTATTGAACTTGATTTGGGTTTTACCTATAACAGTACAGGGGGGGTTATATCTAGTTCCAATTTTTACGCAGAATGCATTAGTAATGTCGGCAGCAATCCAGGCAGCTCTAAATTTGACCAAGTTATAGTCAGCGCCACGTCAGGCCCGGGCGGGACTGACGAGCGTGTCAATTTTGCCAATTGGTTCAGCTATTATCGTACCCGCTTGTTGGCGATGAAAACCGCCGCGGGCAGAGCCTTCAAGACTATCGATAATAAGTATCGTGTTGGTTTTAGCACCATCAATTACCCAGACACAAGCAATACCAGTAGTAAATTTCTCGGTATCGAAGATTTTGAGTTACCTCAAAAAAATGATTGGTATTCCAAGCTTTACGGCACGACCACCGTTCCGGATACTCCATTGCGGTCTGCGCTTTCGAAAGCAGGCCAAATCTATGCTGGGAGAGCCGGAAATGATCCCGTGCAGTATTCCTGCCAACAAAATTTCGCCATCCTTTCTACTGATGGGTATTGGAACGGTGCCGCGGGGTACAAGATCGATAACACTCCTGTCGGCAATCAGGATGGTACCGGCACTGCGCCGCCAATGCTCGACCGTTTGAATAAACCAGATACCTTATCGGATGTTGCGATGTACTACTACAAGACCGACCTGCGCACTGCCGCGCTATCAAATTGTACTGGTGCACTTGGCATTGACGTATGCGAAAACAATGTTCTTGGTGGCGGTGTCGATACCAACGCCCAGCAGCACATGACAACCTTTACTCTGGGTCTGGGGGTATCCGGCACCTTGGCTTACAGTGAAAATTATTTAACCGGAGGATCGGCCGACTACAATGCCATTCAACTGGGAACCAAGGACTGGCCGGCACCGAAAGCAGAAAATCCGACGGCCATTGACGATCTGTGGCATGCCGCAGTCAATGGCCGCGGCACGTATTTCAGCGCGCAAAATCCGGATTCCCTGGTGAGTGGCCTCAGTAGAGCATTGGTTGGAATAACCGCTCGTACCGGTTCTGCCGCAGCAGCCGCAACCAGTAACCTGGAGCCGGTTGCAGGAGACAACTATGTATTTGCCGCTGTATATAGAAGCGTCAATTGGGATGGTGATCTCCAGGCCAAAACGATAGACCCGGCCACAGGTATTATTTCGTCGACTGCAATCTGGTCGGCCCAACCGCTACTCGATACAGAAGTGTCTGCCAGCAGCGATACGCGCACCATTTACACCTTCGATAGCGCGGCGACTAATGGCTTGAAACTGTTTACTTGGAATAGCTTGAATTCCGGCGAACAGGCCAATTTCATCAACATGTGTTCCCCTAGCGCCAAACTTTCACAATGCGCTGATTTAACGACGACACAGCAGACCGCGACTTCTGGTGAAAACCTGGTGAACTTCATTCGCGGTCAGAATGGTTACGAAGATCAGTCGCCAAATACAGATCGCATTTACCGTGACCGGGAACATGTTCTGGGCGACATGATCAGCTCACAACCAATTTATGTAAGCAAACCTCAATTCGACTATGTTGATGATAATTACATTACTTTTAGAGACGCTACCCAAAAACACCGCACCGCTATGGTTTACATGACGGCAAACGATGGCATGCTGCACGCGTTTACTGCAAATAACGGTGTCGAGCAGTGGGCCTATATACCGCCAATGGTCTTGCCAAATCTCTATAAGCTGGCGGATAAAAACTACGCTGCCAATCATCAATATTATGTGGATGGCTCGCCAACGGTCGGTGATATCTGTTCCAATGCACCAGGATCAACATGCAGTGGCAGTCAATGGAAGACGATCCTGGTGGGCGGACTTAACGCAGGTGGCAGAGGATACTATGCCCTGGACGTTACCAATCCCGCGAGTCCAAAAGCTTTATGGAACTTCACCCAGACCTCGGATCCGGATATTGGCTACTCTTTTGGCAACCCAATCATTACCAAACGACAAGATGGTACTTGGATAGTGGTATTTACTTCCGGATATAACAATGTTTCGCCAGGCACTGGCCAAGGCTATCTGTATGTGTTGAATGCAAATACTGGCGTGCTGCTTGAAAAAATATCTACCAATACCGGCGATGCAACAACACCAAGCGGGCTGGCAAAAATCAACGGCTGGGTAGACAGTACTGTCAGTAATACCACCGAGCGCTTTTATGGCGGCGATTTGTTGGGAAACGTTTGGCGTTTCGATATCGATAACACGACCCCTCCCAACGGCAAAGAAGCCACCCGCATAGCAGAGTTGGGCAATGTGAATGGCGCCGGAATACAACCTGTCACGACCAAGCCGGAATTGACTGAAATTTCGGCAGGGGGAGTCAAACATGTTGTCGTCAATGTAGCCACAGGGCGTTATCTTGGCATCAGCGATTTGACCGACACCAGTCAACAATCTGTCTATTCTTTCAAGGATAAGTTGACCTCTACTGGCTTAGGTAAGGTGCGCGTGCCCAATGTATTGGTAAAACAGACTTTGAACACATTCTCCGGTGCATCCGGTCAGCAGTTACGCACCTCCTCCACCAACACGGTGGACTGGGCGACCCAATCGGGATGGTATGTCGATCTCAATCCCAACAATGAGTCGCCGGGAGAGCGGGTGAACGTGGACATGCAGCAACAGCTTGGATTGTTGATTGTGACCGCCAATGTGCCTGATGCCAACGCCTGCTCTATCGGTGGTTATGCCTGGCTCTATTCTTTTGATTATAGGACCGGGCAGTATATTCAAACGGCAAGCGAAAACATGGTTGGGCGCAAACTTGGCACAAACGCTCTAGTTGGCGGAATTAAAACGATCAAGCTAACTAACGGAAAAACCGTCACATTCGCTACCGACGTCAAAGGTAACATTACCGGCAATGATGATCCGACGTCAAATCTCGGAATCGGTGGAGATGTGAAGCGTATGTCGTGGCGGGAGCTGATCGATTAAGCGATTCCTTGACACTTGTGTGGGCTAACGAGACCACTTCTGCAATTTACAGCTGCATTGGTCGTTGGATAAAAAATCATTGAGAATTCAGCCCTATCAATTATTGGCGCTTGTGCTCTCTTTAACGGGCCACCTCGTGCTGTGTCTTGCTATTGGCAATGGTAGCAGGATGAAAAGTGGGGATGGATCAAGCCAACGGGGTTCGGCAACTGTATTGACAGTGCAATTGAAACCATTATCTGGCACGCAGGATCTGTCTAGATTAGCGCCTGTCATAGACGATAAGCCGACCGATGTAGCCTTGAAACAGAACACAGTGCGATCCCAGTCAACAAAAATTTCAACAACCGATGAAACGCCGATTATCGTCATTTCCGGAAAATCTGAAGCACATTATTTCCAGCCAATAGAGTTATCTGAAAAGCCACAACTTGTGAGTAACGATTATTCAAGCATGTTACTTGCATTGCCGGGTGTACCGGCGCAATCGGCAGTGTTACGGTTGCTGATAAACGAAAACGGGGACATAGATCACGTTACGATCGATGAAACCTTTCTTTCCGAGTCGGCAGCACGTGTAGTGAAAGATGCCTTTTTAAAGATTAAATTTTATCCCGGTAAAATTGGCAATATTCCGGTCAAAAGTCAATTAAGAATCCTGGTTGAATTAAATGACGTGGATCCTGCTGTGAGGCCGACGAATTTTTAATCCACATAACCGACCTTAAGCGCTCCATAAACTTCAGGAGTGCATATTTTCGTTTTGGAATAGAGTAGCCATGCACACCGGCGTTACTATCCTCCCAGCCGACAAGCGCAAACAGATCGTGCCAAACGCTTTTGAACAGCATCCCAACCGGTTCAAGAATCGGCAAACTTTGCTACCCGTCTTGCCAGCTTTGACAGGAATCAACATGCCAAAACTGAGATCACGTGATACCGATCAAGTCAAAATAAATCACTAACTTATTTGCTAAAACTGTCTAAAGTAGTTTGCAGCGCTCCAGTGCTGCACTCGGAAAGCATTGTGCGATCCAGTGTGCTCGCTGCCGCGGCAATATTGACAATGCAATAACCGCCTTCGGCGATGCAATATTTTGCGAAATTTTATCGCGTTACTTTATAGAACCACTGCGGACAAGCCTGATTTTACCGTCCTCTGCGTTATCCCCGGCTACGTCAAAACCTGATGGCCGGAACTCAAAAAATTATGGAACTACGCCACTACTGCAGCACAAAGTAATCGAGCGTGCGGTATCCAAGGAAGGGCAAATTGAAACGCCAGCCATAAGCGGATCGTCGCGCAAATTATCCGATTATTCGAGCTGAAACATCAGAGGATTGGCTTACTCAAGCCGCTGAACAAAAGATAGATGTCGGCAAATTAAGCGAGCCGTACCAGCACCCAGCCTGTCGCGACAATATGGCTTACGGTTACTAGTACCGACAAGCCATGCAGCCATTTGAAACGTTGCCGATGGCCTGTGTCCGTGGCGCGATTTATTGCAGGCATCAACAACTGCCGCACAGGAAGGGTCGACAGGACAATGCCGGCCATCACTATCGCAGCAGTAATGTCATGAGATAACCAGGCCAACGCCGCCACTGCGGCAGTGACCATCACAAAAACGTAGAACAACGGAAAAGCGCGCCGCAGCGTTGTGCCTGCGGTTTGCGTTGGCAACACCGAAAAAAGCAAAGCGGCAAATCCGAATGAATAAAGCGTCATTCCGCCGAACAAAAGAGCGGTGGTCAACACTGCGAGCGAATGCGTCATACCGGAATACCTTGTCATTGAAAAAATTAATGGGCGCTTGATGCGAGACTGCGGTGACGAGCCACAAAGAAATTCCTTGTCACTTGGCGGGATAATGAGAAATTTTGCATTGAGATGATAACCCCTGGTTACCATTGCGCGCTTGAGGCCAATACGATGCCTTCGACGGTGACTACCTGCACCGTCAACAGGAACCCATTGCAGCGCACTGCCCGGCTTCATCACCTGGTTTAAGAAAGCGAATTACACTGGCATCTCGGTTCCTAAAACAAGTAAGCGCTCCGCGAATTCGTCATCGCGTTCAGACGCTAGCCTGTTTGCAGGCCGCCCCGGCGAGCTCACGGCAACTTTAAACAATGGAACACACGGATGAAAAATCAAGCTTGCGTTGAACTGTGCGATCTGGAAATCGACACGGACATCGGGACTTACGGCCCCAATGACACTAGGCCCGACAAACACTTGCTCAACCTTATCTTGCAGATCGGTTCGCAGAACGTCCTGATTGCTCAAGACGGCATGGCGTACGTATTCGATTACGACCCGTTGATCGCGGAAATCAACCGCCTTGCTGGCGACTGTCACTACGAGACACAAGAGCGGCTCATCACCCGGATCGTCAAGGCGTGTGCCGCTTGTGCGGAAGTTGAATCTATCGAGATCTATTTGCGCAAATTACCGGTGCATAACGGATCAGGCTCGCTCGGCGTGAGGCTGTCAGTGGATGCAACGATGTTAGCCGGGATGCGATAAATGCTTGAAAGACGGTGGGACACCCGGTTTTTTCTGGCGACTGCAGCGCGGCGTCAGCGCGCCTCGTTGATCAAACTTCGATTGTCTTTCAATCAGATATTTTCAGGATTAGTACGGTGACCGGGCGCATCAAGAAAAAAAGAAATTTGGCTCTTCTGGATACCTTTGTCGCAAAAAACAAAGTCGACGAGGTGTGTACATTGTGCGGACGACCAATCCCAAGCCACCAAAAGGACGCGCATCACCTCATCCCCAAGTCGCACGGCGGATCGCTGACGATTAACCTTCATCGTATATGTCACCGCCAGATTCACGCGCTCTTTACCGAAACCGAACTGGCGCGGCAGTTTTCCACTATTGAGCAGTTAAAGCAACAAGATGAAATGAACCGCTTTTTGGCGTGGGTAAAAACCAAGCCCGATGCTTTTTTTGAAAAGAGCCGGAAAAGTGCGCGACTACGCAGCAAATAAAAATTCTGCGAGCACCTCAGGATAGGCTGCTGTCCAATCTGACACTTCATCGCTTGAAGGCCAGCAACAGCACGCCACCAGCGACCATGGCGATACCTGACCACTCCCGCAGCGATGGCCGCTCGCCCAGAAACGCGAAAGCAAATACTGCGACCAGGACGAGGCTGAGTTTATCCACCGGTGCGACCTTCGAGGCCTCTCCGAGCTTGAGCGCCCTGAAATAACAGACCCACGATGCACCGGTCGCCAGACCGGACAAGGTAAGAAACAACCACGTTTTTGTTGATAGTGCAAAAGGATCGGACCACTTGCCGGTGGCGACGACGAACACCGTCAGCACCACAATGATGATCGCTGTGCGGATCAGCGTGGCGAGATCGGAATCGACGCCTTGTATCCCTATCTTGGCAAAAATGGCGGTCAGCGCCGCAAAGATGGCAGACAGGATTGCCCAGTAAAACCAGCCGGTTGTCGTCGCCATAGATTTCCTTTTTTTGGGGGAATACATTTTTTTCTGAGCATGACCAGATCAATTCCACTGCTCGTCCCGGAGCAACGGCGGCTAACCTTCCGTTTTTTCAGGCGTTCCATGAACCGGTTTGGCCAGTGAAATGAACACGTCAACACGCAAGCCAGAATGTCTTGCTTCGTCTGCGAACGCTAGCGCAATCTTTGCGCCAATCCGGTCGGTGATGACTTTAACGATGGCAAGACCCAATCCTGATCCGACTTGAACATTCCCCGGTGTGCGGTAGAACGGGTCAAATACCCGCTGCCGCTCGGCGACTTGGATGCCTGGCCCCGCATCCTGGATACGCAAGATCACCTGGCCGTCTTCAGTGTGGACAGAGAGGTCGACCGTTCCGCCATCTTGCGTGTAGCGAATAGCGTTATCGACCAAATTCCTGATCACGGCAATCAGATCCGGTTCGCTGACCCAGACTGCGGCGTCCTGCTCGCCCTCGACACCGATATCGATCTGCTTGGCTTGTGCTAACGGCAAAATATCTTCCAGTACCCGGCGGTAGATCTGTTGCACCGAGACCGGAGAGATGGGTGCATTGGAAACCGTCTGTGCCTTGGCCAGGGTGAGTAGCTGGTCGAGCAAGTTGCGACCGCGTTCTATGCCCCGGCGAAGCGTGCGCAGACGTTCGTGTGCCAGCCCGGACATCTCCGCCTGGGCCAATCTTTCGGCCTGCAGTGACAAGGCGGTCAATGGCGAACGTAGCTCATGCGCGGCGTCCGCAACAAACCGGCGCTGTGTTTCCATTGACTGGTCAACGCGCACCAGCAGGCGGTTGATCGCCACCACGAACGGTCGCACTTCGGCGGGTAAATGCATCTCTTCGACAGCATGTAATTCCTGTTCGGCGCGCCGGTCAATTTCTGCCGACAAAGACGCAATCGGCAAAAACAGCTTGCGCACCAGGTCCGCCACGATCAGGAGCAGGATAGGCACCAGGATCAGCAGCGGCATCAAAGTGCGCAAGGCACTGGCGCGTGCAATCTCATTGCGCACACCGGTTTCCTGCGCGACGGCAATCCGTTCGCTATTGGACGTCGTTTTGACCAACACACGGAACGGCTCGCCGCCAACGTCAAGCGTATGCAAGCCGTCGGCTAGAGTTGCGGGCAGCGGCAGCGGCGCGCCAAGATCTCCTGAGGCGGCCGCCTTGCTGCCGTCGTTCAGATATTGCACGATGACGCGCGACTCCTCATCGCTGTCCTTCGCGCGGCCATCGTCTCCAAGATGGGCCAGCGGGAGATGTTGCCGGTCGAAGAGTGCCGCAACCTGGCGCAGCATATCGTCTTGCAACTCATGCGCTTCGTTGAATGCCGACACGAAGGAAAATGATCCCGCCAGTACCGCAATCACCAGGATGGCCAGCGATAGCGAAAAGGACAGCTTGAACTGAACCGATTCGTTCAACCGTTTTTTGAAACCATCCATCCCACTCCCCTGACATTTTTAATGACGTCGCTGCCTAGCTTGCGTCGCAACGCATGGATCAGGAATTCGACGGCGTTGCTCTCGACCTCTTCACCCCAGCCGTACAGACGGTCTTCCAGATCGCGGCGGGAGAGGATTGCGCCGGGGCGTGTCAGCAAGGCTTGCAACAAGCCGAACTCACGGTTGGACAGTTGCACTGATTCACCATCGTTGACGGCGACTTCCCGGGTTGCCGGATCGAGCGACACGACACCATTGCCGAGCATCGGTGTTGCGCTGCCGCCCTTGCGTCGAAGTACGGCACGCATGCGGGCCAGCAGTTCGGCGATCTCGAACGGTTTCAGCAAATAGTCATCGGCACCGCCATCCAGACCGCGCACGCGCTCATCGAGACCGTCGCGGGCGGTGATGATGAGAAGGGGAACCGGGTTACCGCTGGCCCGAATGCTGCTCAGCACTTCCAGACCATTCTTGCCGGGAAGGCCAAGGTCGAGCAACACCAGGTCATAGTGCTGGCAAGCCAGTGTCGTGAGAGCGGTTTGACCATTCGTGACCCAGTCGGCCGCGTACGCCGCGTCTTTCAGCGCGCCCTGAATGGCTTCGCCAATCATGATGTCGTCTTCTACCAGCAATACGCGCATTTCGACTCCAGCAAATAACGATCAATCAGTGCGCCGTTCTGGCAGCATTTTGCTTGAAAAGCAGAATGCTGATCAGGATAAAAGCAAACAAGGCCGCCGATGCGGAGTAACGACTCAGTGCCAGACCACCCGCGCTGAGTGGCTTGTCCAAGAAGTCCCCCACCACGGCACCGAGAGGACGTGTCAGGATGAATGCCGCCCAAAACAGCAGAGTGCGCGACATCGTGGTCCGGTAATAAGCGACAACGACCAGCGCCAGCAACGCGGCAAACACCATGGCAGCTCCGGTGTACCCCAATCCGGCAGTGCCGGCGGTCCAATCACCCAGTGCCGTTCCCAGCGTTTGGGAAAACATGATGGTCACCCAGTAAAACATTTCGGCCTTTGGCGAACTGACCGTGCTGACCGACACCGAGCCGAGTGTCCGATGCCAGAGGAGCAAGGAGACAAATAACAGGGCCGCCAACAAGGCCGAGCCGCCCGCGTAACCGATACCAAGGGAGCGGTCAGCAAAATCCGCGAGTGTTGTGCCGACGGTGGTGGTGGCAATGATGGTGGTCCAGTACAGCAAGGGCTGGAAGGATCTGGTCTTAATTTGGGCAAATACCGCCGCCAGAAATACAGCAAGGAAAATGATCGTGCCAACGAGATAGCCCAGATTCATTGACATCGACACGGCGTCGCCGCCGGTTTCGCCCAGTGTGGTGGCAGCAATCTTGATTACCCAGAAGACCAGCGTGACTTCCGGAACTTTGGCGAACGATTTTTCTAGTGATGCATTCATGGTGGTTCCTGTCCGTAGGTCAGAGCGTTGCTTGAAAAATGTCGGTGTTATCCGGAAACCCGGGCGTTCCTGCTACTGTCGGCACCGAACTGCGCAAGGGCGACCAACATCACAATGACGGTCAGAAACAAGGCGCTGGTCCACATGGTGCCCATGCCGAGTCCGCCATCGGTCCTGGCCTGCGTCAGCATATCCCCGAGCGCGGCACCGAACGGTCGCGTCAGGATGTAGCCGATCCAGAAGGTGACTACCGCATTACCACCGGGGCGCCATGCGGCATAGGTGATCAGGATGAGGGTGCCGAACGTGACGACGCCCCAGCCGAAGCCAAGGCCAACGGCTTCTGTTGCCAGATCCCCTGCAGCCGTACCCAATGCAAACGTACAGAGGATGGCTGACCAGTAAAATAATTCTCTTCGACGAGTCACGATGTCATGCATGGACAAGCTACGTTCGACCCGGAACCATGTCGCAAAAATTCCCGCCAGTGCCACGGCAAAGGCACACGTACTGACGTAGAGGCTAACGCCCAGTCCATCGGTAAGCAGGTCGGTCATCTGGGTACCGACGACGCTGACCAGGACCACGGTGAGCCAGTAAGCCCAGGGCGTATGGCGTCGGGTGCGCAACTGCAGGCAGAGCGCCATCGTCAGCAGGATCGCCATCATCACGCGCGTGACACCGTGGCCGAGACCGGCGTCAACCGCCAGATAATCGGCGCCGGTTTCGCCGACCGTGGTGGACAGGATCTTGATGACCCAAAACGCTAGCGTCACTTGAGGGACTTTGCTGAGCCAGAGTGAAGTTGAAGAAGTAGTCAGCGTATTCATGATGTGTGCTCCGTTCCGGGAAATTGGGGGCTGGAGCGAATATTGCCGGACAAACTTAGCTCAGTCATAGGGGCGATCATTTACGTACCCATCCCCGCTGGATAAAGTATCCAAACAGGCGCTGATGAGTACCAAGCGCAAGGCTGTAGATGAACGGCAAATACCAGCGCATCGCACGAAAGGTCAGCCAGGTACTCAACCAGGCGATAGCCGCGGCACCTGCCATGTCATACGGAAAATGCACCCCGAGATAAATGCGCGCCCATGCGACCGGGAACCCTAGCAATGCCAGCATGACCCCAATCAGGCGGCTACTGCGGTGCCACAGCAAGCTGAACGCGACGGCCCACAGAAGCGTCAGGTGATCGCTTGGAAACGAGGAATCGGCAGCATGAGAAATGAACGTATGGCCCAGACCGAGCATGAACGGCCGCGGGTGTTGCCATAGCAATCCGATGAGTTGGTTGGCGAGCAAACCAATCAGACCGGCAACGGTGGCGACGAGCAGAATTTCCCGGGTCGGCTTGCCGCCGCGCAGCCAACCGATCCCGATGACGGCCGGAATTATCCAAATGGCGTATTCGGCGAGAAAAATCGCGATCGCCAGCAGCGATGTGCGCGGATGTTCCGGGGCGTTAATCCAGAAGAAAAGCGCGTGATTCAGTTGTTCCATGGGGTCTCCGTGATCGGGTCACCCACGAGAGGCTTGGCCATTCGCGTGCTGCCCGGCCATGGCGACAGCAAGGAGCGAAAATTTGCGGTGATGATTCATGGTTTTTCTCCAAAAGGAACGCAGGTAGTTGCGCCTTGGAGAGACTACGGAAACTGACTTAGCAGACACTGAGCCGCTCGCACATATTTTTGCGGGTTTTATTCGCTGTTTTCGAGCACGTGCCGAAGCGCAGACCGGATGCTTCCGTACCCGGAGCACACCCTGTACATTGAGCGCGACAATCTACTGGAGGCGCGCATTTTTTTGATGGCAATGGCAACTCCAGCGCAGGCATATCCCGGTCCGCACAGCCTTAACTCTCGACAGCGTGAAGTCCTCCAGCGCGTCACTACTGAACGGCCGACTCGTCCCGACCAGCATCCTCCATGAACATGATCCGCGCCAGCTCCAGTGCGCCGCGCCGCTCGTAGGCAAGTTTGTCCGGGTAGGCGTGGGTGAAGACCTTGGCGAAGCGACGGTCGATGTTCTCGCTCAGCGCTTGGCGCAGCGGTATGTCGGAATCTCCGCCGGCCTCGACAGCGGCCGCCATGCACGCCTTCACGAACTTGAATTTCTTGCGCGACATGGCTTCAGCGGCCAGGTCGTGCGAGACGATGAAGTCCACTTGCAGCTCCGTCCAATCCTCGGCCAGCGTGGGATCGGAGAGGAACTCCTTGCCCAAATTGCGCGTGAAGTGGCTCAGCCGCTCTTCGAGCCGCTGCAGCCGCGAGTGCCGAGCCGACTCGGCCAGCATTGTGTCGGCCTTCGCCTTCAGGTGCATGGCCAGCATCTGGCGACGTGGCGCAGCAATCGCGCCCGCTGCGCCATCCACCGGCGTGTCGACGAACTCGCTGAGCAGCGCATCCACTTCCCTCTGTAATGCCGGCAACTTATTCTCCTGCAAGTAGTGCAGTTCGAACTGGGAGGCGCGCAGCATGAACTGCATCGATTCGTCCGCTACGGCTTGTGGATAATCGGCCATTGATTGCGCGATCTGGCGGCGATCGTGGTGTGGCACAACCTTGCTCACGGCACGGTGCCCACGGAAGCTGTAGGGCATGTGCGCATCGATGATTTTTCGCTGGAAGTGGGTGACGATGTTGCTTTGATTATTGAGCTTGTTCACCAAGTGATTGAGCTGTGCGTGAGATTGAAGGAAAGTGGTTGGCAGATTGGTCGTGCGCTCAACGGCGCCGATCGCATGCAGGCCACGTTGACGACTTTTCACTGGACGGAAGGCAGCGGCTGTTGCGGCGCCCATGCCCACGCCTGCAGCGATGAGACCGATCGATGCGCCTACCGTCGGAATGGCGCCTACCGCACCCATCACGTTGAGAGTCAAACTGGTCGCCCCCGTCGCCGCCAGCACTGCGCGCGAAGCGATCTCGCTCTTGCGCGCGTCGCGTTCGTGTTCGAGTAGTGTCACCAGGCCTACGCGCAGCGCGTTGTCCTTGCCCAGCGTACGTTCCACCGCTTCCGGCACGCCCTGCAGCTGCTTCCAACGGTGTGCACCTTGCAGGGCGGTGATGGCGCCGAAGCTCATGACCAAGCCACCGTAGACTCCGCCGAGCACCTTCGAGGCTGCAGCGGCACCCGCCATCGTAGCTGCGCCACCAGCCACGCCGGTCCCTCCCGCAGTCGTGAGCAAGCCCGAGCTGAGAATTCCGGTGACGCTGTCGGTCAGTTGCCGGTTGGCGGCGCGCAGCCGTGCTGCCGCGCCCTTCAAGCTGGGGTCGACGGACTCTGCCAAGGCAGGCGAAGGCTCGTCACCGGGCCGGGCGCGCAGCTCACGCTGCAAGGCCAGCAGGTTTTGCTGATGCGCTTTCAAAGGTTTGATGAGCTGTCGCAGGCGGCGAACGTCCGTGGCGGCATCCTTCATGCCTTCGACGCCGGCCACCGCCAGCATCAGACTACCCAGCAGAGTACCCGCACTGAGCGTTGTAATGGCTGCGGCAGAGTGACTCAGCTCGGCGCCCAGCGCGCCAGACCCGAATATGTCGCCAAGACCCGATGCCGCCTTCGCTTCGGCAGTGGTCGATGTTTTGTCGGGCCAGGGGCGGAAGTGGCGTTGAATGACATGCTCCATGTTGAACCCCCGATCGACACCTTCGTTGGTGTCGAGAGCCATCGCGAGGCCATCGCGGAGCCGCGACAGCTGCTGATCGACCAGTGCGAGCAAGGCTTCGCGGGTGGGCGCCGGAGCCGCATTCGGCGTGATGTTCCCGGCTGTCTGCGCGCGCGCTGGGATGCCCGAGGCAGGCACGAATTGACGCAGGCGAGCGGTCGGGGCCGCCGCTGCCGCAGGCGCGCGTCGTGTTTTTCCCGTAGTCGGCCGCTGCATCGCAGGCGACAAGATATTTCCGTACAGCTCTTGCTTCGACTGCGAAGCCAGCGTCGCATCGTCCAGGCCCTGACGAACTTCCGTAAGTTTGCCGTGCAGGTCGGCCTTGAGCTTCTTGTGGTCCCGCAGCGCGACACCGCTGGTGATCGCGCCCTGGATGCCGGCACGGGAGCCGTGCAGGTGGGCCTCGACTTCATGCCGGATCTCGAACGGGACCATCGGATCTTCACCCTGCGTACGGGTGCCGTCCACGCGCCGGCCGACGGCCTCGCCCTTGAACATATCGGAATGGGACTGGGTAGTGCGCCAGTTGCGCCCCTCCATGGCCTCGATCACGGCCTTCTCGCGCAGCGTGCCGGGCGCCTGGTAGGCGCCGAAGGGCTTCTTGAATCCACGCGTTGCTGCGGGCCGGAAGGTGGCGGCCACGGGGGTATCGGCCTGTACGCCCTCACGCGGAATGCCGTGGCCGACGATTTCGGTACCGGGAGCCAGCAGCTGTTCGGCATAGGGCACGTTCAGGCCGTTTTGCGAGTGCACACAGTGGATCTGGGCATGCACACGATCGGTCAGCATCTCGGCGGGAGGGTATGCGTGGGTGACCCGTCGATAGGTGTGGAGGATGCCGTTTGGCCCGGTCATCGGCTCCTGCCGGCCGTCCTCGCCCATTTGGGTCAACGGCACCCGTTCCCAGCGCTTCAGCAAGGCAACCCGGTAGGTGACTTCGGCGGCAAACTGTTTGTCGGCGAGCTTGCGGATAACCTCTTCGGCATATTCGGGTTTTTTGTCGGGATGCGCGGAATTCAGATCCGCGGCACCGCTCTCGCGCAGGCGTGCCTCGATGGCGGCCCTCTTGATCTTCGAGGCCTGCAGGGTAATCGGCTGCCCATCGATGACCGCTTCGAGCACCACCTCTTCGATATCCCGTACCGGTTGTCCGTCAAGTTCGTCCAGGACGGGCCGTCCCAAGTCGTCAGCCAGGACCTGCCCGGGAGGCGTGGTTTGCTTCAAGGTCACGATGGCTGAGTAGGGTGGCACGATGTTGCTGTCGCCGATGAGGGGATGGGTGATCTCAAATCGGAGCCCCAGCGAGGATTGGTACGACTCCACGCGCAATCCGGCCGAGGCGATAATCGGCTTGCCCGCGCCATCGCGCAGCATCAGCGTGCGAGTCTCATTGCCGTCGGGGCTGGAGAAGTTCAACGTCAGAGGCGCGACATCGCGCTGGACCCATCGCTTCGCGTCGTGCGCAGCAGAATCAACGCCGTGGACATCCACCTTCGATTCGTACACTCCCGCCGTATCGGTGAAAGGCTTGATGCTCTGGTAAGTCTGCTTGCATTCCACTTCAAGGGGATCGCCGCCGTGGTCGCTGTAGCGATAGGTCTTCCCACCGTCCTGATAGGCGACCATTTGGCCACCATACATCCAGACGGCTTCCTGCTGGAAGCCGCAGGAACCATGCGCAAAAATTTCTCCGTCGCCGGCCTGCTTGAAAATCTGCTCCATCACCTTCGAGCGTGCCTCGTTGCCCCAGTTCTCGCCATACAAAGCCTTGTTGAAGGAGTTGCCCGTGCCCTGGAAGACCACCGGGTCGCCCGCTTCCTTGAGCCCCTCGCGGACGGTGTCCTTGAGATCCTTGTACAACCAGTCGTCCAGCTTGCCTTCGAGTTCGGTGCCTGCGCGCACCTGCCCGAGTATTTCCTGGAACGTGCCTACATGAGAAAGGTCGGTGGGCCTGGCGTCGCCGAACAAGGTGCCCAGCACCTGTTGAGAGAACCTTGAGCGCACCATGGCCATGAACTGCGGATCAATCTGCGCGATCTCGCGTCCTTCGCCCAGGTCCAGCTTGACGTCGAAGGCCGAGGCGCTCGGCTGGCGCATGAACTTCAGCGTCGCGCTACAGTCGCCCAGGCTGACTTCTAAACCCACCTGCCCCCCGCGCGAAGCATCCTTGCAGGTGGTGCCGTCGGCGAGGACGAAAGATGTCGGCCGGTCGGAGATTTTCGGATTCTGGCCGACGTCCCAAACTGTCTGTCTGAAGCGGGAAGCGCTCTCGAGAATCTCTTCGCCCAGAGGGGTGGCCTTCAACGCTAGCCCGGCCAGGAGCGCGGCGCGTTGTTCTGCGTTTGGCTTGTCGATGGCTAGCTGGAAACGGCTTTCGAAGAACTTCTGCACATCGTTGCGGGTTTTGAATTTTTGATCGCGGGCGTCGCTGGCGCCCTCGCCCGCGCGTCGCACGCCTTCATCCACCATCCAGCCGATCTCGGCCTGTTTGCTCAGGCGTTTGGGAGTCGCGTTGAACTCGCGCTTGAAGAACGCTCTGACCTCCTTCTCGCTGGCGAACGCCATCGTCCAGCTGTCGATCAGGCCCGCCGGGTTGCGACTGGCAGGCACCAGTATCTTGCTCAAAGCCATCGATTGGCCGCGCAGCCGCTCGAAGGCGTAGCCGTAAAGTTTGCGGCCCTGAACGAGCCGCCTCTCCTCGGCGCGCATCGCCCCGATGGCTTGCGTAAGGCGCGGTGCCTTGGCCCCCTCGGTGCGTCCGGTCTCGGACAGCGGCACCAGCTTCTCGCGATCTTGGCGCTTGTACTGGATGTTCTCCCTGATGTGGCGACGTTCGGTGTAGGTGAGGATGCCATTCTTGACGGACATCGGCGCGGACTTCAGGAACCCGGCCGATTCCAATCTCTTGCGAAAAACGGGCAGCGCTTCGAGATAGGCGCCATACACATCCACCGCAACCACGTCGGCGGGTGGCTTGTGGCCTGTGCGCCGGCTTTCCTCCGTGACTTGCCTGGCCACGGGCTTGAGGGCAGCGGCGGCTTGCGTGGCGAAGTCAGTCAGCTCGAGGTCGGCATAGCCTTCCGGCCTTGCGGAGAAAGGGTAGGCGATCCTGGCAGGCGTCTCGCCGCTGCGATCCGGCAAGCCGGTGCGGGCCGTCGTTGAACGGACCGAGGGAGCCGAACCGGACGCTGCGGTGACTTGGGCAGCACGTGCCATCAATCTTCCAGAGCCGTCAACCTTAGCCTGTGGCGTCGCGCGTGAGGAGCCTGAGAGATCTGAGAGCTCTGCTTCGGTGGAGTTATCGGGCGAAAACCGCGGGCGGGAGAAGCTGGGGAAGTTAATTTTCATGAACGTTCATTTCGAAGATGGATGCCATAAGGCAGCGAGTGAGCTGTACTGCATTGCGCAAAACTACAAAAATATGTCGCTGCGAACGAACTGCGGGACCGCATCGCTGCATCAGGAAAACTCGGTAAAAATCAACGTTCATCGACACAACTCTTCTTCTTGGATTGAAAGTGCACCAACGCCTCGATGAAGGGATTACAAACCTTCCCGACAACAATCAGGATTTGCCAATTGTTGTTATGGCGTGGATTTCAATGCAATAAATGCCGAGACGCTTGCGAACGAGATAGTTGCCATCAATGACAAGAATTGCGCTCTGGTTCCACGGTGTAAAAAAAAGAAAGGAGAATTTGATGCCCAAGCGGGCAACAGTCATTCAAGTTGCGTGGCGCACCGGGGAATATTTGTCAACGTAGTGGCTGTGGTGTTCAGCACGGCACGTGGCAGTCTGACGCGATGGATTGTCGACGCTGAGCTGGCCAACTGGCAACGCGCAGGAACGTATTGCCGGTCACGATTCTCACCACAAAAATCATTCCACATCCGCACTCTTTCCCTCCCAAAACCGTTGCGACGCCAGCATGCCCGGGCGTTCCTCGCCGGTGGTGTGGCCGGTCGTCGTCGACAGTGACGCAGCCAAGGAAAACTGCTATCGGCCAACCACAGCGCGTCCCTCGTGTCGGTGGCCAACAGTTCATCGCGCGCAATGCATCGGCCGAATACGGTACAAAAAACCCCGGTGCATCCCGGCACCCGCTGTCGAGCCGGATATCGATCAGGTCCGGCGGCAGCGAGACCACCATCCGCTTCTCGCCTGCTAATTCGCCCTGGCTACCGGAATCTCGTTCCAGGATGTTGTGTAGTTCGGCGTCTTCCGCTCACGCTTCATGGCCCAGTCATTGTGGATACCCGCAGCGGCAAGGCGCACGGCACCTTTACCAAAACGCTGGTTCAATCCATCCAGCGTGAGCATCATCGCTTCGGATTTTTCGCCATCACCGAAGGTGGTGAACAGCGATTGCTGCTGCACGGACGCACTGGAAATCCCCTGCAAGATGACCCCTGCCTTCTTGTAATAGTAGCCAGGCCGGTAGATCTGCTCCAGACCGAACAACGCTGCGCGGATCAGCAACCGGGTGTCGCACGATGCGTTCGGCAGTGGCACAACGATACCGTTGCTGTATTGCCGGTCCGACGCCTTGAAGCGATTCGTCTGCACGAAGACCTGGATCGCTTCGCACACGGAACCCTGATGGCGCAGTTTTTCGGCGGCACGCGTCATGTAGGTTGCGACCGACTCGCCGAGTTCGTCGATAGTCAGCACGGGCTGGCCGAACGAGCGCGAGGCGATGATCTGTTTTTTGGCTGGTGCCACCTCTTCGAGCGCGAGGCAGGAGATACCGTTGAGTTCATTGACAGTGCGCTCGACCACCACGCCAAAGCGCGATCGCAACCACGCCGGCGATGCGTCCCGCAAGCGCGCTACCGAATCGATGCCCGAGCTTTGTAGCTGTTCTGACAGACGCCTGCCGACACCCCACACCTCGCCGACCTCGATCGTCGAGAAAATCGCATCGCGGTCCTGCGGTGTCATCGAGGTCAAGTCACAGACGCTATCGAAGAGCGGTCTTTTTTTGGCGATATGGTTGGCCAGTTTCGCCAGCGTCTTGCTGTGGCCGATGCCGACACACACCGGCACCCCGACCCACTGCCTGACCCGCTGGCGGATCGACTGCCCCATGGCGGCAGGAGATTCCCATAAGCCGTTCATGCCATTGAGGCCGAGGAAGGATTCATCGATGCTGTAGACCTCGACGTCCGGACTGTAATCGCGCAGCACGGTCATGATCCGGTTGCTCATGTCGCCGTAGAGGGTGTAATTGCTGCTCAGCGCGATGATGCCGTGCTGCTTCGCCAAGTCTTTCAGCTTGAACCACGGCTCTCCCATGGCGACCTTCAAGGCCTTCGACTCCGCTGATCTTGCCACCACGCAACCATCATTATTGGACAGGATGACGACCGGCTTCCCCTCCAGTGACGGGTTGAACACCCGCTCGCAGCTGACATAGCAGTTATTGACATCCACCAGAGCAAAAAGCGTTGTCGTTGCTGACTTGGTCTCCATGATCAGACGTCGAACCGGCACACCACGCCGACCACGACACCCCAGATTTCCAGCGTCTCGCCGTCGCCAAACTGGATCGGGGCGTAGCGTGGATTTTCTGCGCGCAGTTCGATGACACCGGCGCGCTTGTGCAGTCGCTTGATCGTGTAATCGGCATTGACTACCGCCAGCACAATATTGCGATGTTTGGGGGCAACCGAACGGTCGACCACAACCATGTCGCCATCGAAAATACGGGCTCCCGTCATGCTGTCGCCCTGTACACGGAAATAGAAAGTCGCCGTCTTGTTGCGAACCAGATAGGTGTTGAGGTCCAGTCCTTTCTCGAGGTACTCCTCTGCCGGAGAAGGAAATCCTGCGGAAATGCGTTGTCCGTAGAACGGGCGCGGACACAGGGGCGCCAGATCGCTGGCTGGAACAAGACACAACGGTAGTACCGTTGCGCGGGAAGCATCAAGAAAGGGAAGAATGGGCATCGCGTATTTCCGTCAATATACTGTTTATACGTACAGTATATGCGGACAGCAAAGGCGCTGTATGTTTTGTTTCCCGGGATCAGCAGGAGACGATAAATGACCGGGGAGCGGCATGACGCTGGAGCTCGCCAGTAGCTGCGCGCCCTGCCTGTTTGACACACCAGTGACGACTCGGAGAAGGCGATGTGCGCTAACAATGCCATCACTCTCCTCCCCCATTCCAGTTACGATGCCGGATGACTCCCGACACTATCCTCAATTTCTGGTTTTCCGAAATCGCTCCTCGTCAATGGTGGCGTAAGGACCCGCACTTTGACGCGATGATTGCCGAGCGCTTCGGCATAATTCACTTGGCCGCCCGCGCTGGCGAACTGTTTGCCTGGCGTGCTGATGCGTCAGGCAGACTGGCCGAAATCCTGGTGCTCGATCAGTTCTCCCGGAACATTTATCGCGATCAGGCATCGGCGTTCGCGGCGGATTCTCAGGCACTGGTACTGGCGCAAGAAGCAATCAGTGCCGGTGCGATCGAGCAATTGCCAACCGTCCAGGCGAGCTTCCTCCTCATGCCTGTCATGCACAGCGAGTCCCTGGTGGTACATGACGCCTACGCGCAATGGTTTGTGCGTCCCGGCTTTGAGAGCACGCTGGACTTCGAGCATCGCCATCGGCGGATTCTCGAGCGCTTCGGGCGCTATCCGCATCGCAATGCGATTCTTGGACGCGTGAGTACAGTCGAGGAAGCGGCCTTCCTGCAGCAGCCGGGCTCGACTTTTTAGCCTTGCAAGAAGGTGCCAGCGATCGTGGTCGTTGGTCTGCAGTACCGCTGTCGCTGCTTCGTAGCCGGTTATCCCGCGTCTTACTACTTGCCGATAATAAATCCCTACCAAGAATATCTTGTCCCGTTATAGTGGAATTTCTTTTATAACAACAATGATGGAGACACGATGAATCACCAGCTACTCAGAAGCGCGGTAGGACTCTTGCTGGCAGCAGCAACCGGCTTGGCAATCGGACAAGGCTTGCCCACTGCCCGGCCAGAAGAAGTCGGCTTGTCGTCAGTCCGGCTGGCCGCACTCACATCGGGACTGCAAGCGGAAGTCGACAACGGAAAAATTCCGGGTGCCGTTGTGATGATCGTGCGTAACGGCACACTCGCCTATTCGGAAACCATCGGATTCCAGGACAAGCCCACCGGCAAGGCGCTGCGGCAGGATGCGATTTTCCGCATCTACTCGATGACCAAGCCGCTGGCGTCGGTCGGCGCGATGATGCTGGTCGAAGACGGCAAGATACAGCTGACCGACCCGATATCGAAATACCTGCCCGAGTTCGCAAAAATGGGCGTGAGCGTGGCCCAGACCGATGCCGCAGGTGTCGTCACCTACAGCATCGTGCCGGCGACGCGGCAAATCACGGTGCAGGATTTGCTGCGCCACACTTCGGGCATCGCCTATGGCGAAATCACCCGCAACCCGGTCATCCGCAAAGCATATATCGACGCCGGCATGTACGAGGACAAAGGCACTGACTACGACCATCGGAAAGTGACTCCTGCGCAGGAAGTCGCCGGCATCGCCAAAGCGCCGCTGTCGACACAGCCCGGCAGCACCTGGGAATACAGCCTGTCGGTCGACATCCTGGGCCGGGTGGTCGAAAGTGCCAGCGGAAAACCGTTGGCCACGTATCTCGACGAACGATTATTCAAGCCGCTGAAGATGGTCGATACCGGCTTTCAGGTCCCCGCAAAAGACATCGGCCGGATTGCCGAACCGCTGGCCATCGATCCGGCGACCGGCGCACCGAACAAGGTCCTTGATGTAACGCTCGTCCCGGCTAACGCATCGGGTGGTGCCGGTGCAGTCTCGACCGCCAGCGATTACCTGCGCTTTGCCGTGATGCTGCTGCGCGGCGGCGAACTTGACGGGCAGCGCATCCTCAGTCCGACGACGATCAGCCTGATGACGTCGGATCACCTCGGCAGCAAAGTCATTGTCTCCCCAGGTCCGGGCGAATTGCTGATGGGTGTACCCGGCTACACGTTCGGCCTGGGCTTCATGGTGCGGCAAGGCCCGGGCATGGCTGGCGTGCCCGGCTCCGAAGGCGAGTACATGTGGGCCGGTGCGGCGGGAACCTTTTTCTGGGTCGACCCAAAGCAAAATCTGGCCGTCGTGGCCATGATGCAGGCGCCGGGTCCAAGCCGGCCCGGCTATCGCCGAATGATCAAACAGATGGTCTATGCGGCAATTGAGAAATAATCACCAAAAATAGTGCAGCCATGGTGGCCACCGTTTCAATATGAATAAAATGACCGTTCAGTGTGCCGGGCGGTCATTTTTTATTGGCGCTACGCGACGCAGAACCACATAGGGATTTTTATGCAGACCTTGCGTGGCGTTGGTGCACTTCGCGCTCAGTATTCGGTTGACGATACGAGGTTGATCAATTTTTGCGCCGCACCCCCAACCTGCCATATTCGGATCGTCATTGCCGACTCGCGAAGTTGCTCGTCACATGCTTTCCAGATATGCCACGCTGTCATGCCAATCATGCCTATCAGCTGTTGGAGAGAATCCTGACTGACGCGTGTTCTCTTACTTATGATCTGTGACAAAAGCAGGTACAGCTTCTGCTGCTATCTTGACCAGCCTGGCCTAAGTTTAATTGGACAGGTATACAAGACATTCGTCGAGCATAAGACCCTCTCAAAATGTTCTCTGAAATGACTTTTTGCAGCTGTAACGGAGGTAGCAGCAAGGCATCATAGATTGCTGATTAGCTGTGATTTGCAGTTTTCAGGCTGCTGATTATCCTATCAGTCTGATGTTGAGCCGGTATGTTCTCGAGAGAGCCTGTATGTCCATTATTGACTCTGATGAAGATGCGGCCGCTGAAAAAACGCACAACGACCCCGTAAGCGTCGTCGCATGCCGGCATCACCAAAGCTTGCTCGACGCAGGAGCCTTGCAAGATGCAATTTTTAACAGTGCCAATTTTTTCAGTATCGCGACGGACCCGAATGGCGCAATCCAATTTTTCAATGTCGGTGCAGCGCGGATGCTGGGCTACTCAGCAGCTGAAGTGTTGAACAAGATCACGCCAGCCGATATTTCCGATCCACAAGAAGTGATGCAGCGCGCAGCGCAACTCAGCATCGAGCTTGACATGCCGATTACAGCGGGCTTTGAAGCACTGGTGTTCAAAGCGTCGCGTAACATCGAAGACATTTACGCGCTGACTTATATTCGCAAGGACGGTAGTCGATTCCCCGCCATGGTGACGGTCACGGCACTGCGCGACGACCAGGATGCGATCATCGGTTACCTGCTGATTGGCTCGGACAACACGGCGCACAAGCCGACTGACCAGGCATCAACCGACGATGATGCATTACAGAGAGCGATTTACAACAGCGCTAATTTTTCCAGTATCGCGACTGACGCCAATGGCGTGATCCAAATTTTTAATGTCGGCGCCCAACGGATGTTGGGCTACACCGCTGCCGAAGTGGTGAACAGGATCACGCCCGCTGACATTTCCGACCCGCAGGAGGTGGTGCTGCGCGCCGCGTCGCTGAGCGTTGAACTGAACACCCCGATCGCACCGGGCTTCGAGGCGCTGGTGTTCAAGGCGTCGCGCGGTATCGAAGACATTTATGCGTTGACTTATATCCGCAAGGACGGCAGTCGATTTCCTGCCATTGTGTCGGTTACGGCGCTGCGCGACGAGCGGGAGGCGATCATCGGCTACTTACTGATCGGGACCGACAACACGACGCGCAGCCAGATCGAGAACGAACGTACCAGGATTGCCCAGCGCCTGGCCGATATGCAGTTCTACACGCGCTCTCTCATTGAATCGAGCCCCGATGCGCTAGTCGCGATCAACCCTTATGGCATCATCACCGACCTCAACAAGCAGATGGAGATGTTGACCGGATGTACACGCGACGAGCTGATCGGTGCCGCGTTCAAGCTATTTTTCACCGATCCCTCTCGAGCCGAGATTGGTATCAATCTGGTACTCAAGGAGCACAAAGTCATCGACTTCGAGCTGACAGTGCGTTCCAGAAAGGGTAAAGAAACCATGGTGTCGTATAACGCAAGTACGTACTACAACCGCGACCGCAGGCTGGAAGGCGTGTTTGTCGCGGCGCGCGACATCACCGAACACAAGCTCGCCGAGCAGCAATTACGCCTGGCCTTGCACGATAAGCTCACCGGATTACAGAACCGTCAATTGTTTATCGACCGCTTGCTGCAAAGCATGGCAGCAAGCCAGAGAACGGGCATGTACGGTGCGATGATGTTTTTGGATATGGATCATTTCAAGCCGTTGAATGATACCCACGGTCACGATTTTGGCGACCTGCTGTTGATCGAAGTGGCGCATCGCCTCAAAAAATGCGTGCGCGAAATGGATGACGTGGGGCGCTTCGGCGGCGATGAATTCGTCGTGATGATCAGTTCGCTGAACATCAACCTGACGGCATCCGTCCTGCAAGCCGGGGTTATCGCAGAAAAAATCAGCAGCACCCTGGCAGAACCTTACATCCTGTCGATCATGCAAAATGGTAGTCCGGCAAAGACGGTCGAGCATCGCTGCACGGTGAGCATCGGTGTCACATTGTTTCTTGGGCACAAAGCCAGCCAGGACGAGATCATCAAGCAGGCTGACACCGCTATGTATCAGGCCAAGGAAGCCGGACGCAATCGGGTACATTTTTACGAGTCGCAGGCGATGCCATCGAAACTCGAATAATCGGCAAATTTGCGTGAAATTTGCTAATGAATATTGCAGTGAAAGCGACTCGACGCGATTTTCGCGCGACCCGACCGACATTCTTTCGCGCTGCCGCATCGGGGTTGCCAGCGAGTTGCGGGACCGTCGCCTTCCAATTTGAACTGCACCCAAGCCTGCCAACGGCCAAATAGCCGTATCACGGAAGGCACACCTCCTTTTTGGGGAGGTGCGCATCGTTTTAAAATCGACTCGAAAAATTCTAAGTACCTGATTTACTGCAAAAAAACTGAAGGCGGGAGTCGGGTTTTAACCGGCATAAACGCGCTTTGCAGGTCGTGTTGCCTCCAATTAAATCAAGGACTCGGCGGGAAACCCCTTTTTTGACCTCCCGGGGAGGCTTATCGGGCTGGGGCCGGGGAACTGGTACCTTCAACTTTAAAATGCATCAACGCCTGTCGACGCTCCAAATTCATACTCAGTGTTGATCTATCCCGTTCGCAACATAGGCGACTTTGAAAAGATTGCCCCCGCCAGAACAAAGGTAGCAAAATGACTACCTTATTGATGCATTTGAGGATGTTGCCGTGACTATCACGACGTTATCAAGTCGAGAGTTCAACCGAGCTACGAACGAAGCAAAACGGGCCGCATCCAACGGACCGGGGTTCATCACAAACTGGGGCCGGCATTGACCACATGCTGCAGGTCGGCCAGTAAGGAGGCAGGTTAGTTTCAGGTCGGCGCCAACAAAGCACCAGGATTGGATACCTTGCATGCATCTGTTTTGTTCTGTGACGCAACGCGCAACAGAACCCACACCATGACAAAGCCTCTCCTCCTCGTTTGATACGAAAAAACTGTCCATCTGATTCTGTTTGCCGGTGCCGGGCCAGCGGAATTTCCGCACTGATCACGCGAAGGATTGTATAAACCTTTCGATCTAACAATGTTATCCTCGGAACCTAATCAAGCAAATGAAAGTGATGCGCCATGCCCTGGGAAAAATCATTCGACGAAGACGAAGCGGTCGGCAAGGCGATGAAGGTGTTTTGGAAAAAAGGTTTTGAGAGCGCTTCCATGGCAGACCTCATCACAGGCACGGGCATCACACGTGGCAGCCTCTACAACGCCTTTGGCGGCAAGAAAGAATTATTCGTCAAGGCGCTGCTGAAGTATGACAAGGACAACCGTCGCGCTCTGCTAGCCGAACTCGAAGCCATGGACGATCCCCTGCGCGCCATCGCTGCGCTATTCGATGCCCTCGTAGCCGAAACAATCTCTGATGCCGAAAAAAAAGGCTGCTTTCTGGTCAATACGGCCTCCGAACTGACGACGCATGATGAAGAAGTCAACAGCATAGTGCGTAACGGATTGCGCGAGATCCAGGCATTCTTTCGACGCAGCATCGAAGTGGCCCAGGCCCGCAAACAAATTGCCGACACCGTTGATCCGGAAGTCACCGCCAAAGGATTGATGGCGATGGTGGTCGGCATCCGGGTGCTTGGTCGCGGCATGTTCGACGCTTCTTCGCTCAAGACCATCGCGGCTCAGGCGCAGTGCTTGCTGCGCTGACACATATCAGCAGGCGGTTCACCATCAAATAAAAGTGTTTTGACCGATCGGTTTAATTGGCGTATATTTAAACCAGTCGATCTAAACAAGACATACGTTAATAACGAAATCCTGCCTCTTGCCGCTGAAGGAGTCCTCAAATGATTCCTTCCGCATGGACCGAACCGGATCTCAGGTCGACGGTGGAATGACCCAACGCTGATCCGGATAAAAGTGGCGCCAAAACCGGCGCTGCCGATCAGGCAACAAATACCGTATTTTTTTACTTATCACGGGCGATCGCCCCTTAAATTTTACTGGAGCAAGCATGATTGAATTTACCCTGCACGATGAAACTACCGCACCGGAAGCCAGCAAGGTTCTGCTGGCCAAATCGAAAAAGGACTTCGGAATGATCCCCGGCCTGCACGCAGTGATGGCCGAAGCACCGGGACTGCTGCAAGGCTATCAAGTGGTGCACGAACTTTTCGTGAATTCCAGCTTTGACAAGGACGAATTGACCGTCGTCTGGCAATCGGTGAACGTAGAGCATGCGTGTCACTACTGCGTGCCCGCGCATACCGCCATCGCCAAAGGCATGAAGGTCGACGAGGCCATTACCGAGGCGCTGCGCAATGAAACACCTTTGCCCAATGCCCGGCTGGAGGCGTTACGCACCTTCACGCTGAGCGTGGTGCGCGATCGTGGTAACGTCGACAACAAGGCGGTGCAGGCATTTCTGGACGCAGGCTTCACCCGACGCCAGATCCTCGAAGTCGTTCTGGGCGTGTCCCAGAAGGTGATGTCGAACTACACCAACCACCTCGCAATCACGCCGGTAGATAACGCATTCAAGAAATTTGAATGGCATAAAGCGACCTGAACCACGCTGCACCTGACACCACCAACGCGCGGCTGACCGCAATCACGGCCAGCCCGCACGACAGCGAAAGGCTGCATCATGAATACAATTCCCCAAAAGCTCCATATCGACATCGTCTCTGATGTGGTCTGCCCGTGGTGCGTCATCGGCTACCGGCAGCTGGCGCAAGCCTTGGCTGCGAGCGGCACACCGCATGAGATTCATTGGCACCCGTTCGAACTCAATCCCGCCATGCCGGCCGAGGGTCAGAACATGCGCGAGCACATCATTGAAAAATATGGCTCGACGAAGGAGCAATCCGACGAAAGCCGGACCAGAATGACAAAGGCAGGCGCAGACGTCGGTTTCGAGTTCCGCTTTGCCGACGACATGCGGATGCACAACACATTCAATGTGCATCAGCTATTACATTGGGCCGACCGTGAGGGACGCAGTCACGATCTGAAACAGGCTCTCTTTGCGGCGCACTTCACCCACCGCAGAAATCTGTCCGACGATGCCGTGCTGGCCGATGTAGCAGCAGAAATTGGTCTGGAACGGGCCGAGGCGCTGTCAGTCATTGCTGATCAGCGCTTTGCGACAGAGGTACGCGCTGCCGAGCACCACTGGAAAAGTCAGGGCATCGAGGGCGTACCGGCCATCATCTTTAACCACCGTCATCTTGTCAGTGGCGCGCAAGGCGTTGAGAACTTCACGCAGATCCTGACCCAGTTAGCCGGGAAGCCTGATTAAGTTCGAGGTCGAAATAGCCGGTAGCAATCGCTGTTCATGGCACTCGCTGCAGAACTTCGGTTGAATCAGGCCCTGATACTTACCAGGGTCGGTTCAACGTCAATGCCATGTCAATTCAACGTTAATGAAAGAGATCAAAACCATGTCTGAAACAAATAAATATGTACCACCTAAAGTCTGGACCTGGGACGCGGAAAATGGCGGGGAATGGGCCAAGACCAACCGGCCGATCGCAGGCCCGACACACGAAGCTGCACTGCCGCTGGGCAAGCACCCTTTGCAACTCTATTCGCTGGGCACGCCCAATGGCCAGAAAGTCACCATCATGCTCGAAGAGCTGCTTGCATTGGGCGAGAACGGCGCGGAATATGACGCCCATCTGATCCGGATTAATGAAGGCGATCAGTTCTCGTCCGGCTTCGTTGCAGTCAATCCCAACTCGAAGATTCCGGCGCTGCAAGATACCGGAACCGGCAGCCGCGTATTTGAAAGCGGTGCGATCCTGCTTTATCTGGCCGAAAAATTCGGACGCTTTCTGCCGAAGCACGCCGCAGCGCGCACCGAGGTCATGAACTGGCTCTTCTGGCTGCAAGGTTCGGCACCCTATCTGGGCGGCGGGTTCGGGCATTTCTATGCATACGCACCCGAGAAATTCGAATACCCGATCAACCGTTTCACCATGGAGGTAAAACGCGAGATGGACGTTCTGGATCGCGAACTGGCCGAGCATCGCTTTCTGGGCGGAGACGAATACTCGATCGCCGACATCGCCACATGGCCCTGGTACGGCAATCTGGTGCTGGGCGAGGCTTACGGTGCAGGCGAGTTTCTGCAGGTCGAAAGCTACAAAAACCTGCGTCGCTGGGCCGGGGAAATTCTGGCGCGCCCCGCCGTCCAGCGCGGACGCATCGTCAACCGCACCTCGGGCCCGCTCGAAAGCCAACTGCATGAACGTCACGATGCCTCGGATTTCGACCTCAAAACCCAGGACAAACTGACACCGGAAAGCGCTGCCTAGGAGCAGATCAAAGCCAGCGCACTGCATCAGGCGCTGCCGGATAAACACGGCTTGCCATTCCTCAATACCGGGTTTGTCGACAGGTAGCCTCCGGCCGCGCTCATTCTGCGGCCGTTTGATCTAGTCGCCGGCGACTGTTGCATCGGCAACCGCACAATCGTGACCCGCTTTGCGTGAACGCAAGCCTCGTGCGGGCCCGATATCTGTCCACCTGCCGGTCGCGTCACGTCAAACAATTTCCTTAATAATTTCCGGGTGGTTGCGCTCCGGATTGAGCCCAACCTCATCCTTTAACTGTAGCGGCTCGCAATCGAAAATGGTCCAGCTCTCAATCAGCGCCGTTTTGAGCTCAGATTAATTGCGACTCACCAGCGGCTCGTGCTCACATTGTTTGCGAATGAGCTCACGCCCTGTGCGACCAGCTTGCAATCAGCCGCCGCCAGCTCACATTATTTGCGACTGACCGAAACACTAGATGTAGTGGTCAGGCAGTTCGCATCCTCACGGCGGCGCAGGCAATAAAACGGAGGTTTGTTTTACTACCGCTGGCAGCATGTAAAGTGGCCTAAAAATGTCGTCAAACTAGTAAAGAAATTCGGTAAGGAATACAAGTTTAATTTATACTTTAATTTCACCAGTTTCTTTACAGGTTCACCCATGCAAACTAGCCCACCTTTTCCATCGCCCACATTACTGGGCGTTTTTAAGACCTTTGGTGTGTTCGGGCCTGCCTATCAGGTAATCGACGCTGTCCGGCAACTCGCCGACGGCGATTGGATGATGCGTGTACGCCTGCTTGAAACGAGCGAAGAGGTGGAATACCGTTACACCCATGTCCTCGACGACCCGAAAGCCGCCTGATGTACGCGATCGCATTTGATCTGGTGGTGGCCGACACCGAGCAACATCACACCAAGGGGGTATCGCAGGCGTATGCCGAAATTGGTGCCACGCTCGCGAAGTTTGGATTCCGTCGCGTTCAAGGCAGTTTGTATGTCACTGACGACGAAAACATGGCACAACTATTCGTCGCAATACAGTCGCTCAAGGCGCAAGCCTGGTTTCCTCCTTCCGTGCGTGACATCCGCGCCTTCCGTATCGAGCAATGGTCCGATTTCACTCCCGTGATCAAGGGAGTCATGTGATGCTCATTGGCTATGCCCGTGTCTCTACCGATGATCAAAACCTTGACTTGCAACGCGATGCGCTCATACAGGCAGGTTGTCCCAAGCTGTATGAAGACAAGGAAAGCGGTGCCAAGGCCGAGCGTCCGGGTCTGCTGATGGCTCTGGAAGTGTTGCGCGATGGTGATACCTTGGTGGTTTGGCGGCTGGACCGCCTCGGACGTTCGTTGAAAGACTTGATTGCCATGGCCGAGAAGCTGGAGAGCCGAGGCATTGCATTCAAAAGTCTGCAAGAGAACATTGACACCAGCAGTAGCGGCGGCAAACTGATATTCCATCTGTTTGGTGCGCTGGCCGAATTCGAGCGCAACCTTATCCGCGAACGCACCCAGGCTGGATTATCGGCAGCCAGGGCAAGGGGGCGAACCGGCGGGCGGCCCAAAGCACTCGATCCGAATAAACGGCAGCTTGCCATCCGGCTCTATCACGAGCGCAAGCACAGCATCGATGATCTATGCAAAATGATGGGTATCTCGAAGCCAACGTTGTATAGCTACCTGGCGGAAGCCGATGCCAGCGCCCTCCGCGCGGCGTAAGCAAATACCCTCTGATTCGCTGTTGCAATTGCGGCAGCGGCTTGATCGTCTGCCGCTCAAAAGTCCAGAGCGCACCGCCCAGATCAATGGCGTCGCCTCGTTGTATGGCGTGTCGACTGCGACAGTTTATCGGGCATTGACAGAATTAAACAAACCGCACGCGGCACACCGTGCTGACCATGGCAAGCCACGGGTTCTGCAATCGGCTGAGCTGGAGCGTTACTGCGAACTGGTCGCCGCGCTCAAACTACGCACCACCAATAAAAGCGGTCGGCATCTTTCCACTCAGCGTGCCGTCAGTCTGCTGGAAGACTATGGAGTAGAAACAGCGCATGGTCTGGTGCGAGCGCCCAAGGGGCTATTGACGCGCCCAACTATCAATCGTTACTTGTTATTGTGGCACCTCGATCAGCCGCACCTGACACGCGAGCCACCCGCCGTGCGTTTTCAGGCCGAGCACAGCAACGATTGCTGGCAGTTCGATATGTCGCCTTCCGACCTGAAACACATCGATAAGCCAGAATGGATCGATCCATCCAAAGGACAACCGACGCTCATGTTGTTCAGCGTAGTGGATGACCGCAGTGGGGTGAATTATCAGGAATACCGTTGTGTCTATGGCGAGGACGCCGAATCAGCTTTACGTTTCCTGTTCAACGCTATGGCACCGAAGGCCGATATCGGATTCCCGTTCCAAGGACGACCCAAGATGATCTACCTGGACAATGGCCCGGTCGCCAAGAGTCGGGTGTTTCAGAATGTGATGAAAGCACTCGGTATCGAATGGCAAACGCATGTGCCTGCCGGCAAAGACGGCACGCGCACCACGGCACGGTCAAAAGGGAGAGTTGAACGCGCCTTTCGCACCATTAAAGACGCTTACGAAACGCTATATCACTTCCATCGGCCGGAAACCGAGCAGCAAGCCAACGAGTGGCTGTTGCGTCACCTGATTCACGTCCATAATGCACGTCGGCATCGATCCGAATCTCATTCGCTTCTGGATGATTGGCTAAAAAATTTGCTGCCAGAGGGCGTGCGGGAGATGTGCACATGGGAACAGTTCTGCCGTTTCGCACGCGAGCCGGAACGACGCAAAGTAGGCATCGATGCCCGCATCTCCATTGACGGCACGGCTTACGAAGTCGAACCAGATATGGCTGGCGACCATGTGATGTTACTTTGGGGCTTGTTCGACGATGAGTTGTACGTTGAGTATGACGGCGAAAAGTTTGGTCCCTACCATCCCGTATCCGGCCCGATTCCGTTGCACCGCTATCGTGCTTTTAAACGCGGCAAGGTCGAAGAACGGGCCGACCACATCCGCGCCTTGGCCGATCAGATTGGACTACCTATCGCCGCGCTGTCCGGTAACGACGTGAGACTGACACCATCGGCAGTGGCCGCGTCGATACCGAAACAGCCATTCGATGCCGAAGCGCACGAATATCACTTTCCCAGCGTCGTCGCCGCCAAACTCGCCATTGCCGATGATCTGGCACAGCCATTGGCAAAATTGTCCCCCGA
>CAILRJ010000070.1 GCA_903836575.1 uncultured Burkholderiales bacterium | reverse complement strand
CTCATTTACCGCCAGACAGGCAATCGCCGTACCCCCGAAGAGGTGGCCGAAGGATTCATCGACATTGCAGTGGGCAACATGGCCAATGCCATCAAATTCATTTCCGTACAGCGCGGCCATGACGTCACCGACTACACGCTTAGCACGTTCGGCGGTGCCGGTGGCCAGCATGCCTGCCTGGTCGCCGATGCGCTTGGTATGACGCGTGTCTTTGCCCATCCGTTTGCCGGTGTATTGTCGGCCTACGGGATGGGACTGGCCGACCAGACGGCCATGCGCGAGCAGGCAATGGAGTTGCCGCTCTCGGCCTCTATCGTCGACACCGTCGAAGCAAAACTGCATCTGCTGGCGCAATCGGGTCGCGATGACCTGCTGGCACAAGGCGTCGCAGCCGAACGTCTACAAGTCATTGAGCGCATACACTTGCGCTATGACGGAACCGATTCGGTCATCATCGTGCCGTACGCCGCCATTGACCAGATGGTGGAACAATTCGAAAGCGCCTATAAAAAGCGCTACTCGTTTCTGATGCCCGACAAGCAACTGGTCATCGAAGCCATTTCGGTCGAAGCGATCGGCAAATCGCAAGAAGGCATCGAACTGATCGAGCCGTTACCGCCACGTGCCGGCAAGCTACAGGCGCGCGACACCGTGCGGGTTTTTTCAGCGGGAGAATGGCATCAAACCGGCTTGTACTTGCGTGAAGACATGCGTCCCGGCGACGTCATCCGCGGGCCCGCCATCATCGCTGAAAAAAATGCCACGAACATCGTCGAGCCTGGCTGGGAGGCCGAAGTCACAGTCTTCAATCACCTTGTCATGAACCGCGTGCAGGAACGGGTGCAGCGCAAGGCGATCGGCACAAGCGCCGATCCGGTCATGCTGGAAGTATTCAACAACCTGTTCATGAGCATTGCCGAACAGATGGGCTTGCGGCTGCAAAATACCGCCTTCTCGGTCAACATCAAGGAGCGCCTCGACTTCTCGTGCGCCCTGTTCGATGCCGATGGCAACCTGATTGCGAACGCACCGCATATTCCGGTACATCTTGGATCCATGGGTGAAAGCATCAAGGTCATCATTCGCGAGAACGCCGGCAAGATGCGCCAGGGTGATGTTTTCATGCTCAATGACCCATATCACGGCGGCACCCATTTACCGGACATCACCGTGATCACGCCTGCCTTCGATGCCGCCGGAGAGCGCATCCTGTTTTATGTCGGATCACGCGGCCACCATGCCGATATCGGCGGAATTACGCCGGGATCGATGCCGGCCAACAGCAAGGTGGTCGAGGAAGAAGGCGTACTGATCAATAACTTCCAGCTGGTGCGCAACGGTCAGTTCCGCGAAGTCGAGACCGTCGCTCTGCTCGGATCGGGCCGCTATCCGGCACGCAACATCCCGCAAAACATCGCCGATCTGCAAGCCCAGATCGCAGCCAACCAGAAAGGCGTGGACGAGTTGCTGAAGATGGTCGAACACTTCGGACTCGGTGTCGTGCAGGCCTACATGCAGCATGTGCAGGACAATGCCGAAGAGGCAGTGCGGCGGGTCATCACGTCACTGAAGGATTCGAGCACTACCTACCGGCTCGACAATGGCGCGCTGATCAAGGTCGCGATCCGGGTTGATCAGGCCACCCGCAGCGCCGACATTGATTTCACCGGCACCTCGCCGCAACTTGACAACAACTTCAATGCGCCCAGTGCGATCTGCATGGCCGCCGTGTTGTATGTGTTCCGTACGCTGACCGATGATGAAATCCCGCTCAATGCCGGTTGCCTGAAGCCGCTCAATGTCATCATCCCGGCCGGTTCGATGCTCAATCCGCACTATCCGGCAGCCGTGGTATCTGGCAATGTCGAAACCTCCAGTTGCATCACCAATGCGCTGTATGGCGCACTCGGGGTGCTGGCCTCGTCACCGGGAACGATGAACAACTTCACGTTCGGCAATAACGAGCACCAGTATTACGAAACCATCGCCGGTGGCTCGGGTGCGGGCAAAGGTTTCGATGGTACCGATGTGGTACAGACCCACATGACCAACTCGCGACTGACCGATCCGGAAATTCTCGAATGGCGATATCCGGTGCGGCTCGACAGCTATGAAATCCGACCCCATTCAGGCGGCATCGGAAAATGGCACGGAGGCAATGGAGGGACGCGCAAGATCCGCTTCCTGGAAAAAATGAGTGCATCGATCCTGTCGAACAATCGTCTTGTCGCTCCCTTTGGCGCGGCCGGTGGTGGCGATGGCGAATGCGGCAGGAACACCGTATTGCGGCACGATGGCAGCATCGAAGAACTGGGCTTTGTTGCCAGTACCGAGATGGAACCGGGGGATGTGTTCATCATTGAAACGCCGGGTGGCGGTGGATTTGGCAAGGCAGATTAACCTGTGTTGCCAATTGAAAAGCCGCGCGTCCCTGCCAGGGCGAGCGGCTTTTTTGGATGCGGAAGAAGGATTAGCCCGTTCGGTACGATAACCGCAGGGCATTGCATCGAAGGGGACGTTCCTGGTCGGGCAAAACCGGATACCCCCCCGAAATTTGAAACAAGAGCACCCGTTAAATCTCGACCTGTGTCCCCAATTCAATCACACGATTACTGGGGATACGGTAATAGTCCGCCGCATCACGCGCATTACGCGACATCGTCGCGTACAGCCGTTCGCGCCACAGCGCCATGCCGCCGTTGCCGACCGTCGGAATGACGGTCTGACGAGAAATGAAGAATGAGGTTTCCATCATCGCGAGTTCGATGCCGATATCCTGGCAAGCCTGCAGCGCCGCAGGAATGTCGCGATCGTCCTTGAAACCGTAATTGACATCAACCTGGTAACAATCATGACCCAGCGGCTGCACCGTGACGCGCTCCGGTTCCGGCACACGCGGAATATGACGATTGCGGATTGTCAGGAACAACACCTGTTCGTGCAGCACCTTGTTGTGAGCCAGATTGTGCAGCATGGCATGCGGTACGCCGTCCCCTTCGCCGCGCAGAAAAATCGCGGTACCGGACACCCGTGTCGGCGGACTCATGAACAGCGAAGTCAGGAACTCTTCGAGCGGAATCGCGTGCTTCTGCAGGTTATCAAACACCAACTGGCGACCACGCTTCCAGGTCATCATGATCGTGAACATGATCGCGCCCAGCACCAGCGGAAACCAGCCGCCATGCGCGACCTTGAGCAAATTGGCCGAGAAAAATGTAGCGTCGATAACAAAGAAAAAACCGGTCGCCAGAATGCAGATCCAGAAATTGTAGCGCCATGCATAGCGCACCACAAAAAAGGTCAGGATGGTGGTGGTCGTCATCGTCGCCGTGACCGCGATGCCGTACGCGGCAGCGAGATTAGTCGATGAACCGAAACCAACCACCGCCAGAATCACCACCACCAACTGAATCCAGTTGGCAGTCGGGATATAAATCTGACCGATCTCGCGCTCGGACGTATGGTCGACGCGCATGCGCGGCAAAAATCCCAGCGAAATCGCTTGCTGGGTCATCGAGAACGTACCGGAAATGGTTGCCTGCGAAGCGATCACGGTGGCCATCGTCGACAGGATCACCAGCGGATAAATACTCCAGGCACCCAACTGGCTAAAAAACGGATTGGTAATCATCGACGGATCTGCCAGCAACAAGCCGCCCTGCCCGAGATAATTCAGCGCTAGCGCCGGAAACACGATCAATGACCAGGCCAGCCGGATCGGCCGCCGGCCAAAGTGGCCCATATCGGCATACAGTGCTTCGGCACCGGTGAACGCCAGCACGATCGCACCCAGTGCAATGAATGCCATCCAGGGATTTTCGACCAGAAAAGCCAGCGCATAGTAAGGGTTCAGTGCCAGCAGAATCTGCGGTACACGGGCAATATTGATGACACCCATTGTTGCCAGCGCCGCAAACCAGACCAGCATGACGATGCCAAACCACTTGCCGATACCAGCCGAGCCCTTGTACTGAACCAGATACAAGGCCACCAGCACGACCACGGTCAATGGCACCACGTAGGCCTTGAATGCCGGCGTCGCCAGCTCCAGTCCTTCGAACGCCGACAACACCGAAATCGCCGGCGTGATGACGCTGTCGCCATAAAACAATGCCGCGCCCAGTAACCCGACAATCATCAGCGGCCGGTACCAGGCCGATTTATTGGTCACCGACGACAGCGCCAGCGCCATCAGCGCCATGATGCCACCCTCGCCACGGTTATCGGCGCGCAGGATCAGCGTGACGTACTTGAGCGAAACAATGATGGTCAGGCCCCAGACAATGAGCGACACGATACCAAACAGATTGGCATGATTGAGCGGCACGCCGTGGCTGCCGGAAAATACTTCTTTCAGTGCATACAAGGGGCTGGTGCCGATGTCGCCATAGACGACGCCAATGGCACCCAGCGTCAGGCCGGCGATATTTTTGGAAGAGGTCGAAGTCGTCATTGGAAGCCGGTAGCGTTATTCGGAAACGTGGTGCAGCGATTCAGGAGCCGAATCGTAGCACTGTTCGGACCTGATTTCGCTGACAGTCTTGGCGACCCGGAACGACAAGTCAAAAATGAAGAACGACCAGTTAAAAACGCAATAGGGATGCGTCGAAACATCCCGCCACAACGACCTATCGTTCACCCGTGCGCCATCGACGCACAGGTAAATAATCGGCAGCACAGCACTGCTTGCGTCTATTTTGCGCCCATCAGCATCTCTGGTAATCCGGAAGCAATTCCAGGAAATACGCAGAGCAGGATGACCGCAACAAACATCAAGCCAACAAACGGCATCACGCCGACGATCACATCCTTGAGCGGGATGTCCGGCGCAATGTTCTTGATGACGAAAATATTCAACCCAACCGGCGGATGAATCAACCCCATTTCCATCACGATGGTCATTACGACACCGAACCAGATCAAGTCAAAACCTGCCGCTTTCAATGGCGGCAAAATGATTGGTGCAGTCATCAGAATGATCGATACCGGCGGCAGGAAAAAACCGAACACAATCACCATCAACAAGATCACCGCCAGCAGCACCCACTTCGACAAGGCCATCGCTACTACCGCTTGCGCCGCCGACTGACTGATGTGCAGATAGCTCATCACGTACGAGTACAGCAGCGACATGCCGATAATGAGCAGCAGCATCGAGGATTCCTTGATCGTCGAACTGAGGATGGGCGCGAGATCACGCGGTTTCCAGATGCCGTAGACAATGGCGATCAGCACCAGAGCCAGCATCGCACCGAGGCCGGCGGTTTCCGATGGCGTCGCATAACCACCGTACAGCGCCACCATCACACCAAGCAACAGCACGATGAACGGCAACACGCGCGGCAGCATTTCGACTTTTTGCGCCAGTGTGAAATGTTCGACGTCGAGGTAAGCCGAGGCCGTACCGTTGGCCACGAAAGCCGCATGGGCCAGCCGGTATTCCTTGCGTGCGCGATACACTGCATAGCCCGAGAACAACCCGACCAGCAACACGCCCGGCCCGATCCCGGCGAGGAACAAGCGACCCAGTGACTGCTCGGCGGCGACCGCGTACAAAATCATCGTGATCGACGGTGGCAACAAAATACCCAGCGTGCCGCCGGCGGCGATAATGCCGGCAGCAAAGCCGGGCGAATATCCGCGCCGGCGCATTTCCGGAATGCCGGCCGAACCGATTGCCGAACACGTCGCCGGTGACGAACCGGCCATCGCGGCAAACAGCGCGCAGGCAAATACGTTGGCAATGCCGAGACCGCCCGGCACCTTGTGCAGCCAGGTGTGAATGGCCGAATACAGATCTTTTCCGGCCGGCGATTTACCGATTGCCGCGCCCTTCAGGATGAACAGCGGAATCGACAACAACGTGATCGACGCCATCTCTTCATAGACGTTTTGCGTGACCGTATCGAGCGACGAAGCCGGCATGAAAAAATACATGAAGGTCACCGCCACCACGCCCAATGCATAGGCAATCGGCATCCCGGAAAACATCACCACCAGCGTCGTTACGCCGTACATCAACCCCAGAGTCAGTTCGCTCATGTCGCGCTCCGCCCGGCTGATTTATTGGTCATGCGGACCAGCACCTGCATCGCAATTTGCAGCGACAGCAAGCTCATGCCAAACGCCATCATCCCGTACGGTATCCACAGCGGTGGTGCGAAGGTCGAACTGGTCGTGAACCCCTCTGAATAGGCTTCATGAAACAGCGACCATGACTTCCACGAAAAAAACAGGCAGAACAGCAGCGACAGCACATCGACAAACATCATCCGCGCCGCATTGACGCGGGGCGGCAAGATGGACGCCAACGCTTCGATGCCGATATGACCACGCAGCGATTGCACGTAGGCGCAGCAAAAAAAAGTGACGCCAACCAGCATGAAGACCGACGCTTCATCCTGCCAGTCAGTCGGCAGCTTGAAAAAATAGCGCGACACCACCGAATACGTCAGCACCAGCGCAGTGAGAATCAACGCTCCCATCGACAACATCAGCAAGCCGTGATTGAAAGCGTCGAGCGCCTTCGACAAACGGGCCACCAACGGATGATCGGGAACAGCCGGCCCTTTCGCCGGCTCCAGTTCAAAACCGTGACTCACAGAGTTTTCTCCGCCAGTTTGAGCAAATTGGCGCAATTGGCGTTGCGCTCGGCGTAGTCTTTCCAGGCAGTCGTGCGGGCAATCGTTTGCCATTTTTTGACCGTAGCTTCGCTCAGATCAACCACCTTGGCGCCGGCTTTTTGATACACCGCAGCAACCAATTGATCATCGGCTTGTGCCGACTTGCGCGCCATCGTTTCGAGTTCGCCACCGACGGCCATGATGATGGCTTGCTGGTCCTTGCTCAATTTATCGAATACGACTTTTGACATCATCAGCGGTTCGAACATGAACCAGTAGGCCTTGCCGCGACCGGTGGTCAGGCTCTTCGAGACTTCTTCGAGCCGAAACGAAATCAGCGAGGTCGATGACGTCAGTGCGGCGTCCATTGCGCCGGTCTGCATCGCGGCATAAATTTCATTCGACGGCAGCGACACCACGGCAGCACCGGCGGCTTTCAGGATCAGGTCCATCTCGCGCGAACCACCACGGATTTTCAGGCCCTTTGCATCTTCCGGTTCGATGATAGGGATCGTGCGTGACGCAACACCACCGGCTTGCCATATCCAGCTGACGACGACAATGCCTTTGTCCAGCAGCAGGCGATTGAGTTCGCGCCCGACTTCAGCGTTTTTCCAGCCGTAGCCCTGTTCATAGGACGTCACCAGACCCGGCATCAGGCCGATGTTGACTTCCGGCATTTCACCGCCGGCATACGACAGCGGCACCAGCGACAGATCAAGCGCGCCCTTGCGCATTGACGAAAACTGCGCGTTGGTCTTCATCAACGATGAACCCGGGTAAATCTCGAATTTCAGGCTGCCTTTGGTGCGCTTCTCGACTTCGGAGGCGAACTGGCGGCACAGACGATCACGGAAATCCCCCTCAGTGGCGGTGCCGCCAGGGAACTGATGTGAAATCTTGAATACGGTAGTCTGGGCCCACGCAGCAGGAATCGAAAATAATGGGCTGGCCGCGATCGCGCCCAGCAACGTTCTGCGGGTAGTTGAAAACATGATGTCTCCTCAATGGGATAGTTTGTGCCTATGCTGGCGGTATTTATTCTCTAGAACGTATGCAAGGATATATTCCTCGTATGCAATGTCAAGAAAAAAGTAACGTATATTCGCCGGTAGTTAAACAATGCCATGGAGTCCTTATGAACACCCACAACTTGCCAGCCAACGAGCTGCGCTGTCCCGATCACTACGCACTTCCCCAACCATGACGACACTCACCACGGGCCTGACCTTGTTCAGCGTGGCAATGCTGGCAGGTGGCATTAATGCGGTCGCCGGCGGCGGTTCGTTCCTGACCTTCCCGGCACTGCTGCTGACCGGCATGCCCGGGATTGCGGCCAATGCCACCAACAACACGGCGATGTGGCTCGGCACGGCGGCCAGTGCGCATGGCTATCGCGAAGAATTGCGCCAGACCAGCTCCGTCAATTTGCGCCTGGTGATATCGAGCGGCTTGGGCAGCATCATCGGTGCATTGCTAGTGCTGTGGACGCCGGAAGTCGCTTTCAACAAGGCCGTGCCGTTCCTGTTGCTGGCGGCAACCTTGCTGTTCATCCTCGGACCGATGCTGGCGCGTCGACATGGCGAGCAACCGGACGTGATGATCCTGCCGCGCTGGGCCATGCCGGCACAATTTTTTCTGGGTATTTACGGCGGGTATTTTGGGGCCGGGGTCGGGATTGCCACGCTGGCCTTGCTCGGCCAGATCGGTTTTACCCGCATCCACCAGATGAATGGCCTGAAGACCTTGCTGACGTCGTGCATGAACGGCATCGCAGTGATTCCGTTTGCAATCGCCGGCGCCATCGTCTGGCACTGGGCGCTGGTCATGTGCGGCGGCGCGGTCATCGGCGGTTATATCGGCGCGCGACTGGCGCGCAAGGCCTCACCGCGACTAATCCGCTTGATCGTGATCGTGGTGGCCGTCGGGATGACGGCTTATTTTTTCTGGAAGACGTATTTTCAACATTAACCGGCAAGACAAAAGTACTTGCGATAACAAGTAAAAAGCAACTTAAATGGCAAATTCAATTATCCAATAATTTATTTGTTGAATTCATTTCCTGAAGGTAGAGTGCAGAGCGACACCCACTTCAGGAATTGCCATGGCTGCCTCCCCTGCCCGTTTTGCTTCCCGTATCTCCCTCCGATTGACGGTTCTGCTGGCGGCCATGGCAGTGACAGGATGCGCCAGCATCACACCGGTGACGCTGACCAGCACCGACCTGAAACAGCAAGCCGATATCGATCGCGCCACTGCCCGGCGCGACGTGCCACCGATCACCGGCGCACTGAGCCTCGAAGAAGCGATTGCCCGCGCCCTCAAGTACAACCTCGACCGCCGTGCGCGGATGATGGAAGAAGCGCTGGCCCTGAACACCTTTGAAGCCGGCAAGTTCGACATGCTGCCCAAACTGGTTGCCTCGGCCGGTTACCGCAGCCGCAATGAAGACCTCGTCACCCGCTCGATCGACTCGGTCACCGGCGCGCCGTCGCTGGCCAATCCGGCCATTTCAAGCGAACGCAATCACAGCAACACCGACCTTGGCCTGACCTGGAGCCTGCTCGATTTCGGTCTGAGTTATTACGGCGCGCAACAAAATGCCGACCGTATCCTGATCGCCACTGAGCGTCGCCGCAAAGCCATGCACATCCTGATCCAGGATGTGCGCACCGCATTCTGGCGCACCGCCAGCGCTCAGAAACTGCGCACCGACATCAGCACCACGAGCGCACTAGCCGAGTCGGCACTGGTCGATTCGCGCCAGGCCGAAACCGAACGCTTGCGCTCGCCGATCGACGCGCTGCGCTTCCAGCGCCAGTTGCTCGACAACCTGCGCCAGCTCGAAGCGATCGACCAGGAATTGTCGACCGCCCGCATTGATCTGGCCGGCCTGATCAATGCGCCGCTCGACAGCGACCTGACCGTCATCGAGCCAACCGATCTGATGAACCAGAAGATGCTGAGCTGGCCGGTCACCACGATGGAAGACACCGCGCTGGCGCAGAACGCCGACCTGCGCGAGCAACACTACAACGTGCGCATCGCCAGTATCGAAACCCGCAAGACACTGGTGCGACTGTTTCCCAACCTCAGTTTTAATGACGCGCTGCGCTACGACTCCGACAAGTACATGATCAACAACCACTGGAATGAAGCCGGTCTGCAGTTGTCGTTCAACTTGTTCAACTTGTTCAGTGCACCGGCACAAATGCGGCTGGCCGATGCCGGCATCGCGCTGGCCGACCAGCGCCGCGTGACCACGCAAATGGCGGTGCTCACGCAAATGCATGTAGCCCGCTTGCAGTACGCCAGCGCAGTACGCCAGTACCAGCGTGCCGATACGATCTGGAACGTCGACGATCGCATCAAGCAGCATGTCGCCAACCGCGCCAGCGTGCAAACCCAGAGCAAGCTCGACGCGGTCTCCAATGACACCGCCGCCATCCTCAGCCAGCTGCGCCGCTATCAAACGCTGGCGCAACTCAACGCCGCTGCCAGCCGGCTGCAGGCCACGCTCGGCATGGAACCGGCCATCGGTGATGTACAGACCACGCCGCTGGCGCAACTGACCGGCGAAGTCGGTGCCGCGCTCAAGCAGTGGTCCGACGGCGAACTGGCTGGAACTGCAAAGCCATGAGCGCGCGCCACATCATGGTGGCGATGGCGGCACTCGCAACGACGATGGCGCAAGCCGCCGATGCACCGCGCAGTCCGGCAGCCGTGATGGCGCAAGCCGTGCCGGTCAAGGCAGCGCCGTTGACGGTCGCCGGCCAGCCAGCGCCGGAGCAACCGGAAATCCGCGCCCAGCTGACACCGCACCGCTACACTTCGCTGGCCGCAGAAATCGGCGCCAAGATCAATCGCCTGCCGGTGCAGGACGGCGGCCGCTTCAAGGCCGGCCAGCAATTGATCGCCTTCGATTGCTCGCTGCAACAGGCGCAACTGAACAAGGCCAAAGCGGCACTCACTGCCGCCGATCAAAGCTGGGTCGCCAACAAGCGGCTGGCCGAACTCAATTCGATCGGCAAGGTCGAGCTGAACCTGTCCGAAGCCGAAGTCCTGAAGAACCGTGCCGATGTCGCTTACATGCAAACCATGCTCGGCAAGTGCAGCATCAGCGCGCCGTTTTCAGGGCGCGTGGCCGAGCGCAAGGTGCAGGAACAGCAATACGTGCAACCCGGCCAGGCCATCATGGACATCATCGACGACAGCGTGCTGGAGATCGAATTCCTGGTGCCGAGCAAATGGCTCGCATGGGTCAAGCCCGGCACCGCGTTTCAGGTCAGTATCGACGAAACCCGCAAGAGCTATCCGGCCAAGGTGCTGCGCACCGGCGCGCGGGTTGATCCGGTCAGCCAGTCGGTCAAGCTGGTCGCGGCCATCGACGGCCAGTTCCCGGAACTGATTACCGGCATGAGCGGACGGGTGGCGCTGACGCCGCCGGCCAACAAGTGAGGCAGCGATGAACAACGGCCAGCAATTTCATTTCATCTCCGGCTTGCCACGTTCCGGTTCGACGCTGCTGTCAGCCATCCTGCGCCAGAATCCGCGCTTCCGGGCCGGCATGACCAGCCCGGTCGGCGCGCTGTTCAACGGCTTGCTCGAACAGGTCAGCGCCGGTTCCGAGTTCGGTCCGGTAATCCGCCAGGCCCAGCGCCGCCGCTTGCTGCGCGGCCTGTTCGAGAGCTTTTACGCGGATCAATCGGCCAACAGCGTGATCTTCGATACCAACCGCCTGTGGTCGGCCAGACTGCCGGCGCTACTGGATCTATTCCCGCAATCGAAGGTGATTGCGTGTGTGCGCAATGTAGCCTGGGTGATGGACAGCCTCGAGCGTCTGTACCGCGCCAATCCGTTTGAAAACACCCGCCTGTTCAACGATACCGTAGAACGCAACACGGTCTACAGCCGCGTCGACACGCTGGGCCAGCGCAACCGGCTGGTCGGGTTTTCATGGACGGCGATCAAGGAAGCGTTCTACAGCGAACAGGCCGCTTCGCTGCTGCTGGTCGATTACGACCTGCTCGCTCAGGCACCGGAAAAAGTCCTGCCGCTGGTCTATCAGTTCATCGGCGAGGCGTGGTTTGACGGTCATGATTTCAGCCAGCTGGAATTCGATGCCCCTGAATTTGACAGTGCGCTTGGCCTGTCCGGCCTGCACAAAGTGCGTCCGCGCGTGGCGCTAGAACCGCGCCGCACCATCTTGCCACCCGACCTGTTCGCGCAATATCAGGACATGAGTTTCTGGCACGACGTGGCCAACAGCACGGCCAGCGTCATCACTGCAAAAAGAACCCCCTCACCGTCGCAGGAAATCCTATGAACCGCATCTTCAAACCCGTCTGGAATGACCTCACACTCACCTTCGTGGCAGTTGGCGAACATGTCCGGGGACGCGGAAAACGTAGCGGTGGCAGCAGCACCGGCGCCAGTGATGCCGTCGTCGTGGCCGGCCCGAAGCAACGCTTGCGGCAGGCGCGTCCCGGCATGCTGGCGCTGGAAGCACGCATCATGTTCGATGGCGCGGCCGTGCATACGGTGGCCGATGCGGTGCATCACGTCGAAGCGCCGGTCGTGCAGCGCATCGTCGAAGCCGCCCCCGTCGCCGAGGTGCAGAAGCTGGCCGAACGCGCAATCGACAGTATCCCGGCCAACCAGAAAGTACTGATTGTTGACGCCCGCGTACCCGACTACCAGCGCATCGTCGACAGCGCCGAGGCCGGCGTCAAGGTCGTGGTATTAGACGTGAATCAGGACGGCATGACGCAGATCGCCGCTGCGCTCAAGGGCATGCATGACATCGCCTCGATCAGCATCGTCTCGCATGGTGACAACGGCTTGCTCCTGCTCGGCAACGCAGCGCTATTTAGCGCCGACCTTGACCGCTACCAGACTCAATTGCAGGACATCGGTGCCGCCCTGAAACCGGGTGGCGACATCCTGCTGTACGGCTGCGATGTCGGTCAGGGTAGCGCAGGACTGGCCTTCATCGATGGCCTGTCGGCACGCACCGGCGCAGTCGTGGCCGCCTCGACCGATGCCACCGGCGGCACCGCAGTCGGCGGTAACTGGGATCTCGACATTGCCACCGGCGCGTTGCACAGCACGGCCGCCTTCGATACCGCACAACTGGATAACTACGATCACTTGCTGGTCACCAGCAGCGTCAATAGCGTTGCGCAACTGAAGGCCGCAATCGCCACGGGTAACAGCGATAACGTCGACGATGTCATCACGCTGACCGGCAATATCACCTTTGCCTCGGCGGCCGATACCATCGCGATCAACGTCACCGACGGCCACAGGATGACCATTGTCGGTAGCGGTTTTACGATTAATGCAAATAACAAGGCAGGCGTCTTGAATGTCGCGTCAAGCGGGGTCGGCTCGTCGATAGAAATCCAGAATCTGACGATTACCAACGGCCTGCTCAGTGGTATCGGCGGCAATGGCGATGCCAGCAATGGCGGGATCGGCAAGGCCGGTGGCGACGCACCCGGTGCCGGGATTTATAACAGCGGCACGCTGGTCATTTCGGGCAGTACGATCACCGCCAACAAGGCTGCCGGTGGCGGTGGCTCCGGTGGCAGTTCATCGGGATATGGCGACGGCGGCGGCGGTGGTGGCGGTTACGGCAGCAGCGTTGGCGGTGCCGGCGGTACCAGTCACGGTTCGATCAATGCCGCTGCACCAACGGCACCGTCGGGAATATCTGGCGGAAGTGGCGGAAGTAACAAGAACAACGGTCTTGGCGGCGGTCGCGGCGGCAGTACTAGCGGCGGCGGCGGCGGTTCTTACGGCGGCTATGCCAGTGGTGGAGCCGGAGGCACTGCCGATAACGACGCGCTCGCCATCGGGGGCGGTGGCGGAGGAACTGGCTACGATCGCACCGGTGGTCGCGGCGGCAACGCCACAGGCGCAATCTACAACACCGGCACGCTGACCATTACGACCAGCAGTATTACCAACAATATTGCCGCCGGCGGTGGTGGTGGAGGCGGAT
>CAILRJ010000069.1 GCA_903836575.1 uncultured Burkholderiales bacterium | reverse complement strand
GTTGCCGAAAATCAGTAACCAGTTAACGAAAATATTGAACAGCAGTCCGAGCAGCGCAATCACCATCGCCGGTTTGGTCTGATTCAGACTGGCGCTGTAGCCGTAGAGAACACGAAAGGCCGCAAACGGCAGCGCGCCGATGCTGATGATGTGGACAAACATCACCGCCTTGTCGCGCACCAGCGGTTCCAGACCGAGGTGGTCGAAGATGAGTGTCGACCAGTTGGTCAGTACGGTGGCAACCAGACCGATGCCAACGGCTTTCCACAAGGATTGTCGAACCGCATGTGGAATGCGCGATTGCGTACCGGCACCGACTTCATGAGCGACCACGGCATTGATGGCCATCATGATGCCCATCACGGTGACGATCACGATGGTCCAGATCGACGATCCCAACGACACGGCCGCCAGATCATCGGCACTCAGATGGCCGGTCATTGCGACATCGGCGACCGACATGCCCACGGTGGCAAGTTGACCGATGACGACAGGCCAGGCCAGGCGCCATAAATTGGAAACTTCGGTAAGAACGGCGGTACGGCGGCTGGGAACGGTAATCGGCATCGAGTGGGGCAAACCTATTTTGGAGTGCGGATTTTACTCTTGGCAATACCGTCGTGCTTATTTGTTGTGGTCAATTTTGTAGCGGGCTTGTTGAGCCACGAAACCATCGAACGCGTGCAGTAAGTCTTGCAGATCGCTCGCGGGTTCTCCCAACTGCAGCAGCGCATGGCAGGTCGCTTCCAGTGTCGACAGCTGGCCGGCGCGCTGGGCTTTGCGAATGTGATACTGCGAGGCCGGCGCATCCTGCAATGCCAGACGCGGCAATTGCTGCAGGCGCGGATCGCGATGCAGCATTTTTCGGCTCTTGCGCCAGGTACCATCCAGTACAATCACGCGCAATTGCGTCAGGTCCGTGCCGGCCAGCGACGGCGAAGCCGTGCTGCCGGGCTGATCCGGATACAGCAGGACCGTGTGACGGTCGGCTTGCAACGTCTGCCAATGTGCATCGGTGAATGTTTCACCTTGCATCAAGTGGCTACCGGACAGGCTCAGGTGCAGCAGCCGTGCGCTGCCCTTGGCATTGTCGGTTTCCAGCGGATGCTGCAGGATGACGACCTCGGTCGACGCGGCCACTGGCGTGATCCAGACGCAGATACAGGTTGTCTGCGGTCGCAGGCAGCGCGCACAGTGCGCGCGTCGCGCAGGCAGTTCCGATTTCATTAATTTGTTGACCTTACCCAGAAGAACATCATGCCAAAAAATAAAAAGCCCGCCCCCCGCAAATCGGCCGAATCGCCGGAGCAAAAAGACGAAGCGATGACGCGGCAATTGTGTGCGTTGTCGGTCTACCTGGCGGGCAGTCCGGCGAAGAATGCCACGACGGTTCAGAACCGGGAAGATTTTTACAAGATCATCAAGAAATGCCTGCACCAGAAGAAAGACGACATCCTGTACGAAGCGCTGGAATGGACCCGGCATGAAGCGCTCCGTGGGCATATTCTGCTCAAGGAGGCAATGGAGGAAGTCGCCGAAGTCGTCGTCATCGGGCGCGAGGGCAGTGCGGCCACTGAAGTCAATGCGTTCGTCATACCACTGTTCCTGCACACCACCGGTGGCTTGAAAGGCGCGCAGTGTTTTCAGGATCAGGAAGCCTATGAACTGTTGACGCGCAGCTTGCAGGAAGCCGGGCTGGAAAGTCCGGACGCTACCGTCGTGCTGGTCAACCACGCCTATCAGCTCGATGAAATCGACAGCATCACGTTTAGCCATCTGCATGAGATGGTGCGCGACGCCCATGCTTCGATGCATGACATGCGCGCGGCCACCGCGACGGCGATTTCGCGCAGCTTTGCCGAGCCGGTTGACGAGCCGTTTGCAGCCGATGATCTGGCTGTCGAACTGCGTTTTCTGCTCGGTTTTTCAATGAAAGCGGTGGACGACAAGTTTTATCAGGCACCTGCCGATGAAGTTGCTGCCGATGCCTGGTACGCAGCCCGCGAAAGTCGTTTCCAGCAATGGACCGAGCAGGTCACGCCGCTGGTGCGACGCTGTTTCGGTCCGGCCGAGCGCGAAGTCGAGGTACATTTCCTGTATCAGGATCTGTTCCACGGTGGCAAAGAGCGCGGGATTGCCGAGTACTTCATGTTGCAGATGATGTCGGATCTGAACCATGCATTGAGCGAGCAGGGCGTCGATGTTGCAGCGACCCGCGCCGTGGTGGGTCCGGCTGAAGTCGGTGATGAGAAAGTACTGCGTGTGAATCTCTACGCCAGCAGCGATGCGGCACTGGTGGCCTCATCGGAAAAGCCGTTGTTGCAGACAGCCGATCTGGACAGCGAACTGGCGGACATGCGCGATGCGCTGGGCATGATCGGCATTGTGACGATTTCGGTCGCGCAAGGGTTTGATGAAGAAGGCGCACCGGTCGGCGTTGCCGGCTAATACGTTGGCCGGGCCGGTTTGCCGTTGATGCTACTTGCCGATCCGGTCACCGAACAGGGTCAGCAGCACGCCGCCCAGTACCACCACGACACCGGTCAGTCGCACCGGTGACACGGGGCGCAAGGCGGAGCCTAACAATCCGAAGTTGTCGACCGTGATCGACATCAGTAACTGTCCTGCGATGATGAGCACCAGCATGCTGGTCAGACCGATGCGCGGTGCCAGAAAGGCGGTCGTGAACAGGAAGCCTGCACCCAGCACGCCGCCGGCAAATACCCACGGTGGTTGACCCGGCAGCGCCGCCAGGCTATTGCCGACGCCGCCACGCGAGATCGCCGCGATAGTCAGAACTACCGTACCGATACAAAACGAAATCAATGCAGCCATCACGGTGTTGCCGCCGATGTTTAATGCCAGACGGCCATTGATGGCGGCTTGCATCGAGATCGCTGCACCAGCGCAAAACGCCATGACATACAACAGGCTGTTCATTGCTTCATCGCGTGATTAACAGCGTGCTTCATCGCTTGGTTCACAGCGCTGCCAGCATCGCCCGCACGGCATCTTGCGCCGCCGGATCGCTCAATCCAAGGTCCGGTTTGGTCTCGACCAGTTTGTTGCGGTGCGCCGCCGGCCAGCCGAATGCGTCATCGTCGATGGCAAACCAGTTGGCTGGCTTGCGTCGTTCGACATCGCCGAGCACCTGCAAACCACGTGACATCGTGTCGAATGCCGTCTGTGACAGACCGGGGTGATGAAAGGTCGAGCCGATCACCCGTTCCTGCAAGCCCGGCGATAAATCATATTTGGCCGTATCGAAACTGACGGCGCGCACCCAGCTGGTCGAGAGCACGATTTTCAGTTCCGGATAGGGGGCCAACAGTTCGTCCAGGATAGGCATCCATTCGAAAAAGCTGCGTTCTGCCTTGGCCAGATAAAGACCGCGCTTGCGGTTGCGCATGACCATGCTGTCGTGCAGTACGCCATTGAAGTCGAGGTAAAGGATGTTCATCGTGAATCGGTATTGTTAAAGGTATCGGGTGAAGAATCAGGAGGCAGGCAGTCCACGAGGGCTTGCACGTGCGGGTCGGTTTTACCGAGGCCAGCCAGTGCGTCGGCCAGTTCGGTCAGGTAATCGCGATTACGTCCGCTCGGTCCGCTGGCGGCGGCGATCTGGCCGGCGATCGCGGTATCGGTTGCCGGTCCGAGGTAGGCAGCATTATCCGGATCGGCAATATACACCAGAGCTTGTGCGTTGCTGCCATCGTCAAATGTCAGGGTTGTGCTGAAGCGCAGATAGCCATTTTTTTCACGATGATCCAGGTAATCGAATACTTCAGGCAGGATCAGGTAGGCCATGCCGGAACAGGTCGCTCCGGCTTGCGGTGCCAGCGTCACGACGCGACCCGGAAATTCCGGCGTGCCGCGATGATCGTGCGAGCCTTGCCAGAAGCGCCGCACATGACCGGTGATGCTGGCTTGCTTGCGCTCGAGGTAAGGAAAGCCTGCCTTGAAGATCAGCGAGCCATAGCCAAACAACCAGATCTGCTCGTGCTCGCCAAAGCGCTGCCGCAGACGGTTGACGGCGGTGGTGTCGATGTCCATGGCGATGGCGACCGTCAGACTTTTTTTAGAAAGCAGGTTTTCAGGACCAGTCCCTTGACCTTCTCGACATTACATTCGACTTCTTCCGGGTCATCGGTGAGCCGGATGTTCTTGGCGATGGTGCCGCGCTTGAGGGTGACCGAGGTGCCCTTGACTTTCAAATCCTTGATGAGGCTCACTGAATCACCGTCAGCGAGCAGGTTGCCGTTGCTATCTTTTACGTCCACGAATAAATCCTTGTCTTGGTCAAGCGTCGCATTATAAGCGACCCGACTGCCGGGTCTGACGGAGTTCCTCACGGACACGGCGCATCAAATGCGAGTGGTTTGCATTCGCAAGCAATCTTTGCTACGCTGGTCTTCTTTTTTTAACTGGCGGGCTCCATGAATCCAATTGGCACAGCAGTAGCATCCTTATTCCTCCTGGCGGCGATTCCTGCCGCGGCGCAGGAAAATGTCGTCAACGTCTACTCGGCCCGGCACTACCAGACCGACGAAGCGTTGTACGGTAATTTCACTAAGCAAACCGGCATCAAGGTCAATCGCATCGAGGCCGGTGAAAACGAATTGCTGGAGCGGATCAAGAACGAAGGTGTCAACAGTCCGGCCGATGTCTTCATTACGGTCGATGCGGCGCGTCTGGCAAAAGCCGATGATCTCAACTTGTTCGGATCGACCGGTTCCAAGTTGCTGCAGCAACGGATTCCCGCCAACTTACGTACCGATGACTGGTATGCGTTTTCGACTCGCGCCCGTCTGATCGTCTATAACAAGGCCGCGATGAATCCGGCCGATTTCCAGACGTACACGGATCTGGCTAATCCTGGACTGAAAGGCAAAGTATGCGTACGTTCCGGTTCGCATCCCTATAACCTGTCCCTCGGTGCCTCGTTCCTGGCCCATCAAGGCGAAGAAAAAACCAGTGCGTGGGCCAAGGGTCTGGTGAGTAATTTTGCCCGTTCTCCCAGAGGCGGTGACACCGATCAGATACGCGCAGTTGCTGCCGGCGAATGCGGCGTAGCCTTGGCCAATTCATATTACGTCGCGCGATTGATGCGCTCGGACAAGCCGGAAGATCGCAAGGTCATGGAGTCGGTAGGTATTGTCTGGCCGAATCAGGCCACGACGGGCACGCACGTCAATATTTCCGGAGGCGGCATGCTGAAAAATGCGCCGCACAAGGAAGCCGCGGTGAAGTTCCTTGAATATCTGGCGTCGGATCAGGCGCAAGTGTATTTCGCGGACGGCAACAACGAATGGCCAGTCGTTCTCAGCGTCAAGATCAGTAATCCGGCGCTCGAACAAATGGGCAAGTTCAAGCCTGAGACGCTCAACGTTGGCGTGCTGGCAAAAAACCAGAACGAAGTGCAAAAAATTTATGACCGGGCAGGCTGGCGCTAAAGCCGGACAGGTTTAAAAAAGGCGCCGCGGCGCCTTTTTTTTATCCATTTTTTTTGCTGCGTGTAATTTGCCATGAGACCAGAATCAGTGGCAGGATACCAACGGCGACAATGGTCAGCGACGCTGTCGAGGCTTCGCCGAGCCGTTCGTCCGATGCCAATGTAAAGGCCTGCGTGGCCAGCGTATCAAAGTTGAATGGGCGCATCACCAGTGTGGCGGGCAACTCCTTCATCACATCGACAAATACCAGCAGGCCGGCCGTCAGCAGCGAGCCGCGCAGCAGTGGCAGATGAATGTGCCACAGCGTGCCTGCCTGACCATAGCCGAGCGAGCGGGCAGCATCATCCATCGACGGCGTGATTTTGCTCAAACTGGTTTCGACAGTTTGCAGTGAGATCGTCAGGAAGCGCACCAGATAGGCATAGACCAGCGCTGCAATACCACCGGTCAACAGCAAACCCGGATTGTGTCCGGTCCACGACAGGATGCTGGCAGCCAGCCAGGCATCGAGCCGGGTTACCGGTATCAGTACGCCGACGGCAATCACTGATCCCGGAAAGGCATAGCCCAGTCCGACGGTGCGGTTGAGCAGGATCGGCCAGACTTTGCGTGACAGCCGTGCGCTGTATGCCAGCAACACGGCAATCACTACCGCTATCAGGGCGGTCACTGCCGCGAGAACGAAGCTGTTGCGCGCCAGGACCAGGAAGCGCGCACCGAACTGCGCGTCACCATCGCCGATTGCCATGTGCAACAGTAATCCGGCTGGCAACAGGAAGCCGAGTATCAGCGGAATCAGGCAAATCAGTGCTGCGCCCCATCCTTTCCAGCCGTGCAGTCGCATGCCGGCGTGGGGGCGATTGCGTCCGGTCGTATTGTTGAAGCGCGCACGTCCGCGTGAAAATCGCTCCAGGAAAAGAATCAGTGCGACGAAGCACAGCAGCCCGGTGGCCAGTTGTGCTGCGGCGATATGGTCACCCAATGAAAACCAGGCGCGATAAATACCGGTGGTGAAGGTCTGCACGCCGAAATATGACACGGCGCCATAGTCGGCCAGCGTTTCCATTAACGCCAGCGATGTGCCGGCGACAATTGCCGGGCGCGCCAGTGGAAGCGAAACCCTGAAAAAACTTTGCCACGGTCCCAGTCCGAGCGAACGGCCGACTTCCAGCATGCCACTGGCGCGTTCAAGAAAAGCCGCGCGCGCCATCAGATAGACATACGGATACAGTACAAAAATGAAGACCGCGACTGCGCCGCCCAGCGTGCGCACATCGGGAAACCAGTATTGGCCCGGCTGCCAGCCGAGTCCATCGCGCAGCCAGGTTTGTACCGGGCCGACAAATTGCAGGAAGTCGGTATAGGTGTAAGCCATTACGTAAGCCGGTACGGCCATCGGCAAGACCAGAGCCCATTCAAAGATGCGCCGGCCCGGAAAGGTATGAACGCTGACCAGCCATGCGGTCGAAACACCGATCAGGATGACGCCGATCGAGACACCAATGCAAAGAACCAGTGTATTGACAATGTAGGAAGGTAGCACCGTCGAGGCAAGATGCTCCCAGGTATCGGAGCCGTCGCCGGCAGCGAACAAATTGGCCACTACGCTCAGGATCGGCAACGCCACGAGTGCCGCGATCAGTATGGCCATTACTCCTAGCAGTGACCAGTCTCGACGGGGCGTTTTACGCGCAATGGATGACGTCATGGTCTGCAAAATAAGCCTGTATCAAAAGGCGAATTATAATTGACGCTCTCTATTAAACGGGCGACGCAATGGCTTTATTGGAATTGCAGGATGTGAGTTACGCCTATGGTGCGCAAAAAGTAGTCGAACAATTGTCGTTGCGGCTACCCGCTGGTTCGATCGGTTGCCTGCTAGGTCCGTCCGGTTGCGGCAAGACGACGGTGTTGCGGTGCATCGCCGGATTCGAACCAGTCAGCAGCGGCACGATCCGGGTGGCCGGCGATATCCTCAGCAGTCCGGCCTTGCATGTGGAGGCCGAGCGCCGCCGTATCGGCATGGTGTTTCAGGATTACGCGCTGTTCCCGCATTTGACTGTGGCAGACAATATTTCCTTTGGATTGCGTGGCAGTCCGGTGGCTGCGCAGCAGGTGCGCGTGCAGGCATTGCTGGAAACTGTCGGTCTGTCCGGTCAGGGCAAAAAATTTCCGCATGAATTGTCGGGCGGTCAGCAGCAACGGGTCGCGTTGGCCCGGGCCCTGGCGCCGCGTCCGCGGCTGCTGTTGCTCGACGAGCCATTTTCGAACCTCGATGTCGAATTGCGTGAGCGACTGGCGCTGGAAGTACGCAGCATTCTTGCCGCCGAAGGGATCACTGCCATCCTGGTCACGCATGATCAGCATGAGGCGTTCACTATCGCTGACGAAATCGGCGTCATGCATGAAGGTCGCATCCAGCAATGGGATACGCCCTACAACCTGTATCACCAGCCGGCAAACCGCTTCGTCGCCGATTTTGTCGGGCAGGGCGTGTTCCTGCCGGGCGAAGTGATTGGTGCCAGCCGCATTCAGATCGAGCTGGGAATTTTGTCGGGCAACATGCTCGCTGGCGGCGATGCCGATACCATCGCCGGCAAAGTCGGCAGCCGCGTTACCGTGCTGCTGCGTCCCGACGATGTGGTGCATGACGATGCCAGCACGCTTCAGGCAGAGGTGCTGGCCAAGGCCTTTCGCGGTGCGCATTTTTTGTACACCTTGCAGCTCGCCAGCGGCGCGCAAGTGCTGTCACTGGTGCCCAGCCATCATGATCATGCGATTGGCGAGCGCATCGGCATTCGACTTGATGTTGACCACGTCGTGGTGTTCCGGGTTGATGACTAGGTCAGCAAGCCGAGCAGCGTCTGCAACGTATCGGCTTGGTCGACCGGCTTGTCATCACGCATGCGTAACATCCGTGGAAAGCGCACCGCGATACCGGACTTGTGACGCGGTGAGCGGCCAATCCCTTCGAAGCCGATTTCAAATACCAGCGTCGGCGTGACGCTGCGTACCGGGCCGAATTTTTCGATTGTGGTTTTACGGATGCGCGCATCGACCAGCGCGATCTCGGCATCAGTGAGGCCCGAATAGGCCTTGGCAAACGGCACCAGCGTGCGGCTGCCGTCGCTGGCTTCATCCCAGACCGCAAAAGTGTAATCGGTGTAAAGCGAGGCACGCCGGCCATGCCCGCTTTGCGCGTAAATCAGTACCGCATCGACACTGTACGGATCGACTTTCCATTTCCACCAGATACCGACGTCCTTGGTCCGGCCGACACCATACTGAGCATTGACCGCCTTGAGCATCATGCCTTCGACTGCGCGGGAACGCGATTGCGTGCGTATGGCTGTCAGCGTATCCCAGTCGGTAGCAACCACTACTGGCGACAGTTTCAGCTGATCTGAAGCAACCCCGGCGACCACGCGCTCCAGCACGGCACGCCGGGACGATTGCGTGTGTCCGCGCAAGTCGATGCCGTCGTGTTCGAGTACGTCATAGGCCATCAGCACCGCCGGCAGTTCGGTGAGCAATTTCGCGCTCAGCGTCTTGCGGCCGATGCGTTTTTGCAGCTCGGAAAAGGGGGCGTGGGTGTCGTTACCCCAGATCAGAATTTCGCCATCGATGACGGTGCCGTCTGGCAAGGCGATGGCGGCGATTTCCGGAAAGCCTTCGCTGATCAATTCTTCGCCGCGTGACCAGACCCAGGACTGGCCATCGCGGCGTACCAGCTGGGCGCGAATGCCATCATATTTCCATTCGACCTGCCAGCCGGCCAGCGGCCCCAGCGTGGTTGGTTCGACTTGCAGCGGATGCGCCAGAAAAAACGGAAATGGCTGGCCGCCACGTAAGGCCTGCTCCTGATCCGATGTCGGTGCGATTAGCGCCGTGAAGCGCGCAGCGCTCGGCCGCTGGCGGGCGTCGGTCCAGCCCATCAAGCGTTGCGCGATCAGCTTGCTATCGAGTGCGGCGACTTCGGCCAGCGCACGCGTGACCAGCAGCTTCGAGACGCCAACCCGGAAGCCGCCACCGATCAGCTTGACCAGCAAGAAGCGTTCGCGCGGTTCCAGTTCATCCCAGTAAGTCAGCATCGCCGTGCGGATTGTCTCGGGTGGCGCACCGCGTAACGGCGTGATGCGTTCGTCCATCCAGCGCGCCAGTCCGAGATCGCTCCGGCGTTGTGGTGCCGGCAGAATGTGCGCGATGGTTTCTGCCAGGTCACCGACGGCGTGGTAGCACTCATCGAACAACCAGTCGTCCAGACCGGCTGCTTCGGTCGCGTATTGACGCAGCAGTTTGGTCGGGACCGCCTGGCGCGGTTTGCCGCCAGCGAGAAAATAAACTGCCCACGCAGCGTTTTCCGCTGCCGCTGCGCGGAAGTAAGACACCAGCTGCATCAGCTTGCGGGTGGTCGAGGTGGTTGCATCGAGTGCGTCGTACAGGCTGGCAAATTCACGCATTGATCACGACCGGTTCGGGTTGGGCATCGTCTTCCTCGATGCCGTATTCGGTCTGGAAAGCACCGGCTTCCAAACCGTTCTGCTGCAGCCAGCGCACCATCACGCCAACCTGTCCGTGCGTGACGATGACACGCTGCGCGCCGGTCGCCTTGATTGCCTGCATCAGGCCGGGCCAGTCGGCATGGTCCGACAACACGAAACCGCGATCGACTGCACGCCGGCGCCGGGCACCGCGCAGTAGCATCCAGCCGCTGGCAAAGGCATCGCTGTAATCTCCAAAGCGCTTTAGCCACGGGGAGCCTGCCGTCGCTGGCGGGGCCAGTACCAGTGCGCGCTTGAGGTCGGCCTTATCGGTGATGCCGGTGACCAGTTGTGTCTCGGGGAGGGCAACGCCGGCCGCGCGGTAGACGCGATTCAAGGGTTCTGCAGCGCTATGGCAAATGATCGGACCGATGCTGTCATCAACGCCCGCCAGCAAACGTTGCGCTTTGCCGAAGGAGTAACAGAACAGCACACTGGCGCGACCATCGGCAGCATTGGCACGCCACCAGTGGTTGATCTCGTCGAAGATGCGTTGTTGCGGTTGCCAGCGATACACCGGCAGGCCGAAGGTCGATTCGGTAATGAAGGTGTCGCAACGGACCGGTTCGAAGGCGGCGCAGGTAGCGTCTGCTTCGACCTTGTAATCGCCTGAGGCGACCCAGATTTCTCCTTTGTACTCGATGCGCACTTGCGCCGAGCCAAGCACATGGCCGGCCGGATGCAACGAGAGCGTCACGCCGTTGTGCAGCAGTGTTTCGCCGTAGGCCAGCGTTTGCAAATTGATCTTGCCGAGCCGGCTGTGCAGGATGCCGGCACCCGTCGCAGTGGCCAGATAATGCGCATGGCCGGTACGGGCATGGTCGGCGTGGCCATGCGTGATGACAGCGCGATCGACCTTGCGCCACGGATCGATATAAAACTGTCCCGGCACGCAATACAGCCCCTCGGGACGGGCAACAATCAGGTCAGCCATGAAAAATCATTCAGATCCAAAACCATGAGTCTGGCGCAGATCGGCAAAGTGCGTCGATTTCACCGCGGCCTGCGTGCCTTAGCCTGCCTACTGCAGTTTTAGCCATCGTCCGACGCGTGCGCCAAAGAGATTGACACCCAACCCGCCCAACACCAGTATGCCCGCAACAATTTTCCACCACTGCATCGGTTCGCCCAGCAGCAACGTCGCACTGAGCATGCCGGTGACCGGTACCAGCAGCGCAAACGGCGCGATGGTCGAGGTTGGATATTTGCGCATCAGAATCGACCAGAGTCCAAAGCCCACCAGCGTATTTGGATAGGACTGAAACAGGATCGCACCGGCCGATGTCCAGTTCAGTTGCGTGACTGCCTTGACCCAGGCATCGACACCTTCGACCAGCAGCGATGCGACAAGTAACGGAGGCACTGCCAGCAGCGAGGCCCAGACCACCAGTTCGATCGCATTGACCTTGCCCATCTGCTTCGAAAAAATATTTGCCGTTGCCCAGGACAGTCCGGCGGCGATCACCATCACGAAACCGATGACGGTCGGCTTCGCATCAAGCTGCGAGGCCACCAGCGCCATGCCGGCCAGCGCAATAAAGGCCCCGGCAATTTGCGGCAGGTGGGGGCGCTCGCCCAGCAGCAGGACGGCCAGCCCGATCGTGAAAAAAACTTGCAACTGAATGACCAGCGATGCCAGGCCCGGTGGAAATCCCAGCTCGATACCCGAATACAGCAGTGTGAACTGGAGCGCAAACTGGAACAGTGCATAGCCGGCCAGCAAACGAAATGGCAGTGTTGGCCGCTTGACAAAGAACACCAGCGGCAATGCGGCAAACAAAAAACGCAGCGCGGTAAACAGGATGGGTGGCAAACCTTGCAAGCCCAGTTTGATGACGACGAAATTCGATCCCCAGATAATGACGACAACGAGAGCAAGCAGGATATCGGTGGGTTGCATGGTCAGGACGGGTAAAAAAGAAGTGGCGATTGTAAGGCTTGCCTGCGGGGCGTCCGGTAGAGAACTTTTTTGCAGAATTAATACAGTCGCACCCGCGTGTCAAATTGATGTGCGATATCGACAGGGCCGGGCGGATGCGGCATTATCAAAATTACGATGCGTAATGCGACAAGTGGTCGCGACCTTAGTTCAACCCGTTACCTGTGATTGCAACCATGACCGCTGCGCTTCCTGCCATTCCCAACCTGGACAAGACATCGGTTCGTGATGCTCTTCTGCAAAAGATCACCAGTGACTCCGCCCTGCCGGCATTGGGCAGTTCGATTTGTCAGGTGATCCAGCTTGCTTCATCCGGTGATGAGGCGGTACGCAACCTGGCCCATTACGTTTTGTCGAACGCCGGCCTGACTCAGAAAATGCTGCGTCTTGCCAATGCGGTCGCCTATCGTGCCGCATCCGGCGGACAAGTGACAACGATTTCGAAAGCAATTTTCTTGCTGGGTTTCGATGCGGTAAAAACCAGTGCGCTGGCGATGCTGCTGGTTGATGGCATGTCGGGCAAGCATGCACTGGATGTCAGAGCGGAGTTGTCACAAGCCCTGTGCGCCAGCATTGTCGGCCGTGAATTGGCGCGACGCAGCCATTTCAAGGATTCCGAAGAAGCCGCCGTGGCGGCCTTGTTCAAGAACATGGGACGCTTGCTGGTAGCGTCGCATGATCACCTGCTCTACAAGGAGATTGCCACGCTGATGAGCGCTGAAGGGCTGTCGGCTGCGCGGGCTTCGACAGCATGCATCGGCTGTAGTTTCGAGGCGCTGGCCGAGGGCGTACTCCACGGATGGCAGATACCCGACAGCATCGTCAAGGCGCTTGCGCCGTTGCCGGCTGGGACCGTGAAAGTCGCCAGGACTCGCCAAGAGTGGCTGCAGCAGGTGGCGGTATTTAGCGCAGCGGCTGCGGCCCTGATCGTTCAGAAGCGTGACCCGGTGGACGACACCGCCAGTCGCCTGCTGCTGGAGCAATTCGGTACGGCACTGAACCTCGATCAGGCTGACATGGTGGCGCTTTACCACACGGTGATCGAGCAAAGCCGGGCACTGATTGCGTCGAATGGACCGGAACCTGTGCCCGAAGCAAGCCCGGTGTCTGTCGCGGAGGTCTCGATATTGCCGTCGGACATAATGATGCACAGCGAGCCGGAGCTAGAGATGGTTGTCGATGTTTTTTACCCTAGTGGGAAACCGATGAACTCAAGGTCGCTACTCCTTGCGGGCGTCAAAGACGTGACAGAAATGATCTCGTCAGGCCGCTGCAAGGTCAATGACCTGATGCTGCTGGTTCTGGAAACCCTCCACCACAGCCTCGGATTTCGTTTTGCCACCCTGTGCATAGTCGACCCACGCAGCGAACAATTTCGCGCCCGCTTGTCGTTGGGTAATTTGCCGCCGTCAATCCAGGCGGAATTCTTTTTTTCAATGGCCAATGGTCGCGATCTGTTCAGTCTGTCGTTGAGCAATGATGCCGACTTGCTGATTTCGGATGCCCGCGCGGCGAACATTGCCGTACTCATTCCTGCTTGGCATCGCCGCTTGTTGCCGGATGCACGCAGTTTCATTGTGTTGCCATTGCTGATCATGGGAAAGCCTTTTGGACTGATCTATGCCGATCGTGTCCATGGGTCGCCAGAAGGTGTGCCGAATGAAGAAGCCGCCTTGATCAAGATGCTGAAAGGGCAGCTGCTGGCAGTGCTCAAGCCGCATCATTGATTGCGGTGATCCGGCGCGACTAGCGCAGCATCAACCACATCGCGAGTGCTCCGCTGAATGCAGCACAGCACAGCAGCAGGACACTGTGTGGTGTCAAAGTGCACGACACCATGTGCCGCGCTTCCGGTGTACTCATGGCCGTGCGGAGTCGTCGCCTTGCGAGTTTGCCATCGGCCAGATAACGCTTGAGATCAAGCATCATGTCGGCGGCGTGTTGGTATCGCTTGTCCGGTTGCTTGTTCATGGCTTTCATGGCTATGCGTGATAGCGCCTTCGGTATCGTCGCATTGAGCGCATGGGGCGGGTCCGGAATTTTGTGTTTGATCAGGTGGAGCAGGGTATCCGTTTCGACGGCATCAAAGGGGGTGCGTCCGGTCAGCATCTGATACAGGACTGCACCGAGCGAATAAATATCGGTACGGTGGTCGACGCGCTCGCCGCTACCTTGTTCGGGCGACATGTAGTTGGGCGTGCCGAGCAAATTATCGCAAAACAGCGTGTTGGGATGATCGGTGGGAACGACGTGGACAGCGATCCGGTTCGGCGCGCGCGCAATGCCAAAATCAACCAGCTTGGGTTGATGACAATCGACCAGAAAAATATTGGCCGGCTTGATATCCCGATGCACGACATTGTGTCGATGGGCATGGTCAAGCGCACTGGCCAGCTTGAAGCAGATCGCGGCAATCACGTCAAACTCAAATGTGTGGCCGGCATTGAGCAGGGTACTTAGCGTGCTGCCCTCCAGGTGCTCCATCACAAGATACGTCTCCGGTCCCTCAATGGATGCCTCAAAGATCGTCACGATGTGGGGATGCGACAGCCGGGCGGTCGCACGCGCTTCATTGATCAGTTGCCGCTCCTGAATGCGGCGTTGTTGCGATGAAAGTTCAAGATGAAATGACTTGATGGCGACCTGGCGATCGGTGATGGGATCATGGCCCAGATACACGGTATTAAGCGTGCCGCGCCCAAGTTCGCGCGTAATATGAAAACGGCCAATCCGGTTGCGGGACGGCATTGCGGTACGCGAGGAATCGAGCAGGCTCATGACATGCGGCATGTTAAATAGACATCGCTCACGCTACCCGTGTGCGTGAGCCGCCGTCAACCCGCGTGGTCAGTTGCCGGCGTTGTTCGTAGTGCGGAACGGATTACGTTCGTGCAGTTCGTCCATGTACGACTCGATACCGCCGGACTCACGCTCGAGGAAGCGTTCAATGGCATCCGAAAAAGACGGATGTGCCAACCAGTGTGCGGACCAGGTTTTTTGCGGCAGAAAACCGCGTGCCATCTTGTGCTCGCCTTGGGCGCCACCTTCGAAACAAGCCAGACCGTTGGCGATGCAATATTCAAGTGGCTGGTAATACGCGGTCTCGAAATGCAGACAAGGGACATCGGCAATCGCCCCCCAATAACGCCCGTAGAGCGTATGGCCATCGTGGATTACCAGCGATGCGGCGATCGGACTGCCTTCCCGCTCTGCAATGATCAAGAGGATATTGTGGCCCATCGTTGCACCGATACGCAGGAAAAACTCAAGGCTCAGGTAAGGCGTCGAATGGTGTTCGGTATACGTTTGCGCATAGCAGCGATTAAAAAATTCCCAGTCTGCTGCGCTGGCATCGGTGCCGGCGACCTGGCGGAAAACAATCCCTTGTTCGGCAACCTTGCGGCGTTCGGCGCGGATGTTCTTGCGCTTCTTGCGCTCCAGCGATTCGAGGAAATCATCGAAGCTGGCATAGCCGGGATTGAGCCAGTGGAACTGCACACCGGCACGCAACATGAAGCCCGCTTCTTTTAACTGGTTTGCCTGCGCCTCGGGGGGATACAGAACGTGCGTCGAGGACACCTGACTGTTGACCTGTACTGCGCACAGTGCCTCCACCAGTGCTGCACGCGCAGCATTGTCGCGCGCCAGCAAGCGTCCGCCGGTTACCGGGGTAAAGGGTATCGAGGACAGCAGCTTCGGATAATAGTCGAGGCCATTGCGCTGGTAGGCATCCGCCCAGGCCCAGTCGAACACGTACTCGCCGTACGAATGCATCTTTGCGTAGAGCGGGATGGCGGCGGCTAGCTGCGGTGGTGACTCCTGGTCATCCCACAAGATCAGGAATTGCGGTTGCCAGCCGGAGTCGATCGATGCACAGCCGGTCTCATGCAAGGCATCCAGAAATGCATACGACAGGAACGGGTTGGCATCGCCCTGCAAAGCCAGCAGACCATCCCATGCAGGCTGGCCTATGGCACTCAGGGAGGAGATGATTTGCGTGCGATAATTCACGGAGTTCCCTATGTGGCATTTATGTCGTTTTAACGTAGCGAGCGGATGCGAGTATCAACCATCGGTAAGTTTTCCGGTTCCCGCGCTGCCGTCCCGCTTGAATTTTTTTGCCTGAAGAATTGCACTCATGACAGTCAAAGTTGCCATTGCCCAAATTAACAGTACCGTCGGTGACCTGAGCGGTAACCGCGCAAGAATTTTTGCATTTGCCGGGCGTGCTGCCGCGCAAGGTGCCGATATTGTAGTGACGCCAGAAATGTCACTGGTTGGCTATCCTCCCGAAGACTTGCTGCTACGCGATGCATTTTACGCACAATCGGCCGAGCAAGTCGCCGGGCTGGCCGCCGACCTGGCTGTGTTTGCCGGGCTCCATGTTCTCGTCGGGTTGCCTGTCATCAAAGACGGCGTACGTTTTAATGCGGTCGTGGTGCTTGCCGATGGTCGCGTCGTCGCGACTTATTTCAAGGCTGAATTACCCAACGATGCTGTATTCGACGAGAAAAGGTATTTTTCTGCCGGTGAGCAGGTCTGTGTATTCACGGTCAAGGGTGTGGCGTTCGGGATCAATATTTGTGAAGATACATGGTTCGATCGCGCGCCGGGGCGCGCCCGCGCCGCTGGCGCGCAGGTGCTGCTGGTACCGAATGGCTCGCCTTATCACATGCACAAGCTGCATCTGCGCTACGACATCATGCGCACCAATGTCTGTGCACAGGGACTGGCGCTGGTCTACGTAAATCTCGTCGGCGGGCAGGACGAGTTGATCTTCGACGGGAATTCGTTCGTGATGGACCGGGCCGGCCAGTTACAAGCGCAGCTCAAGCATGTCGAGGAAGACTTGCAACTGATCGAGTTCGATGGCGCAACGCCGTTGCCAGGTGTTATCGCAGAGCACTTGTCTGTCGAGGCGCAGGTCTATCAGGCACTGGTTCTCGGGGTACGCGACTATATCGGCAAGAATGGTTTCCCGGGTGTGTTGCTGGGCTTGTCAGGTGGGGTCGATTCGGCCCTGACGCTGGCAGTCGCCGTCGATGCCCTCGGCGCTGACAAGGTGCGTACCGTGATGATGCCGTCGCCCTACACCGCGGAAATATCCTGGATTGATTCACGCGACATGGCCCAACGTACTGGTGTGCGCTACGACGAAATTGCCATTGCTACTTGTTTTGACGCATTCCTGGGCACATTGGCGTCCGATTTCGCCGGGTTGCCACGCGATGCAACTGAAGAAAACATTCAGGCCCGCATTCGCGGAACCATGTTGATGGCGCTGTCGAACAAGCATGGTGCGATTGTCCTGACTACCGGCAACAAGAGTGAAATGGCGGTCGGCTATTGCACCTTGTATGGCGATATGGCCGGCGGTTTTGCAGTGCTCAAGGATATCGCCAAGACGCTGGTGTACCGCTTGTGTGCCTACCGCAATTCGATTTCCGCTGTCATTCCTGAGCGCATATTGACCCGCGCTCCCTCGGCTGAACTACGACCCGACCAGACGGACCAGGATTCCTTGCCACCTTACGAAATACTCGACGGTATCATGCAACTATTCATGGAAGAAAACCGCAGCGTTGAGGAAGTCGTCGCAGCCGGTTTTCGGGCCGAGGACGTCGCGCGTATTACCCATTTGATTAAGATTAACGAATACAAGCGACGTCAGTCGCCCGTTGGTATCCGTGTCACGCATCGTGCTTTCGGGCGCGACTGGCGCTATCCGATCACATCGAAATTTCGCGGCTAGTTTAAAATCGATTCACCATAGTTGTCGTCACGCCGTCAGCCCAACCAAGGATTTACCATGAAACAGATAACCGCCATCATCAAGCCATTCAAGCTCGACGAAGTTCGTGAAGCGCTCGCCGAGGTGGGTGTTACCGGCTTGACAGTGACCGAGGTCAAAGGTTTCGGTCGCCAAAAAGGGCATACCGAGTTGTATCGTGGTGCAGAATATGTTGTCGATTTCCTGCCCAAGGTGAAAGTCGAAGCGATCGTCGACGATGCCGCCATGGAGGCTGCAGTCGATGCCATCATCAAGGCGGCACGTACAGGCAAAATCGGCGACGGCAAGATATTTGTTCAGAATGTAGAACAAGTCGTCCGTATTCGTACCGGCGAAACCGGATCGGATGCAGTCTGAGGATACGGTACATCGGACGTGCGATCGCGCGGGGGCAGTACCCTGCGCATCCACGAAGCGCCAACTATTGTTCCGGCGACTCTGTCACGTATTTTGTTATTTAACTGCATAAAAATCGTTTCTTCCAGCCGCCTATCGTAATTTTCATCCAGTACAGCCGGCCCCGGTGACTGGTTCTTCATGCCCCGCCAAACTGGCCGGTTAGTACGATCAGTTTGGCTCGGTCATTTCGCTTAAGTCCACTTATGGTTTATGTTATCCATCTCCATGAAATCAAGTGGCGTTTTTAATAAAACTAAGTGTACATAGAGGCCGCTTTAGATTATGTTCAGCCTGCTAAAAACACATGCTGAAAAGTGCTTCTGCTTATCTAATCGAACCGGGGAATGCCATGGATAATCACGTCGAGCCGAACAATCAGGAAAATCCGATGTTGACCGAACGTGAAATAGAAAGTTGTTATCTAGGACAATTCATTCCTCTGCAATACCATCACAACATGTTGATGGATCAGCGCCGGATGAAGAGTTTTAAGGCGGCGATCAATGCGGTGGTGTTTCCCGGAGCGAAAGTGCTGGAGTTGGGTGGTGGTACCGGCGTACTGTCTTTTTTTGCTGCCGCGGCGGCTGAAAAAGTCTGGTGCGTTGAATTCAATCCTGACATGGTCCATGAAGCGCGTCGCCTGCTGGCGCGCAACCGGCACTGCCACAAGGTGGAAGTCATCGAGGCCGACGCGTTTGACTACCTGCCGCCGGAACCGGTCGATGTGGTGATCTGCGAAATGATTCATGTCGGTATGCTGCGCGAAAAACAAGTCGATGTAATGGCTTCGTTCAAACAGCGTTACCTCGCACGCTTCGGCGGACCGCTGCCATTGTTTGTGCCGGATGCCGTCATCATGGCGGTCCAACCATTGCAGCTCGACTATGACTTCGAAGGGTATAACGCACCGATCGTACAATTTCGCGAACTGACGCGGGATGCCGGGGATACCGTCGAAATGGCCGAACCACAGGTCTACAGCACGCTCGATTTTCAGACCGACGTTGATCCGTTGATTAGCTGGAACGGCCGGTTCACGATGGCGCACAGCGGCACTGTGACCTCGCTGCGCTTTATTACCAAGAACGTCCTCGCTGTGCTGATGGATCAGCAGTCGACCATTGACTGGCTCAATAACTTCATGATCCTGCCGTTTAACGAGCCGGTCGACGTCGCTGAGGGCGACGTGTTGCACGTCAGTTTCAGTTATCGGGCCGGTGGCTCGTTGCCGTCACTGCAATTGACGATGAGCGCATCGGTTCCTGCCCGGTTGACCGAGCCGGACCTTGTGCTGGCCGGATAACGTTCAGGCCGGATGCAACTGGCGTGCTGCAGCGTCAAAGGTTGCCAGTGAAATATCCGGCAAATCCAGCTTGATTGCTTGCGTGTACTGACTGAAGTTACGCTCGATCGACTTCAGATAGGCCGGGTCGTAGTGCTGCACCAGCAGTTCGTCGACCAGTAACGGCAGATGGCCATCACGCGCCATCGCTTGCCAGACACCGATGCGCTCTTTGCCATACATCGTTACCAGACAGTTCAGTTGTTCGGCCAGCGTGTCGGGTGCATCAACAAAGTTGTCATATTCCTGCATCAGCAGTTGCACCCGGTGCGGCTGCGACAGACCCAATGCGATGCATGGCGAAGCGCGGATGCGTTCCATTAATGCCTCCGGTACGCGAACATTACCAACCTTCTTGCTTTCCGATTCGACGAAGACTTCCCGCGCTGAATCGAATCCGCGCAGTGCCTGCCACAGGCGGGTTTCGAACATTTTCTGGCTCGGTTGCGGCGCACTGGGCCAGCCGCCAAGTACCGAGCCACGGTGCTCGGCCAGTTGTTCGAGATCGAGTACCTGCGCGCCATGCGCAGCCAGTGTTTGCAGCAACCGGCTCTTGCCGCTGCCGGTGGTCCCGCATACGACCCGATACTGTAGTCCTGCCGCCAGTTCCGGCAGGCTGGTGTTGACGTGCCGGCGGAATTCCTTGTAGCCACCATCGAGCTGGATTGCCGGCCAGCCAATCCTGGCCAGGATGTGCGTCAGCGCGCCACTGCGATTGCCGCCACGCCAGCAGTAGATCAGCGGCTGCCAGTCTTTCGGTTTGTCGTAGAACACGGTTTCGATGTGCCGGCCGATGTTGTGGGCGACTAAAGCCGCGCCGGCCTTTTTGGCTTCGAAGGCATTGACCTGTTTGTACAACGTACCGATGCGTTCGCGCTCGGCATCATCGAGTACCGGGCAATTGATGGCGCCGGGTAGGTGGTCTTCGGCAAATTCGCCGGGACTACGTACGTCGATGATGGCGTCGAAGCGCGCCAATTGCGGCAGCACTTCGGAAAAGGGGAGCAGGGCGGGATACTTCATGGGTTCATTTGCTTAAAAGCGGCTTGAGCTGCGGCCAGATGGTGTCGAGGATGATCGGATGGGCTTGCGCGGTCGGATGGATGCGATCGGCCTGGAACAGCGATGGCTGACGGACTACGCCTTCCAGCATGAACGGTACCAGCGCCGACTTGGTTTCTTTCGCCAGTGCCGGATAGATTGCGGCGAAACGCTTGGTGTAATCCGTGCCGTAATTCGGTGGCAGTTGCATGCCGACCAGCACGACCCGGGCATTGGATTTTTTGGCCGCATTGATGATGGCCCGGAGATTTTTTTTAGTGTCACTCAAGGCCAGTCCGCGCAAGCCATCGTTGGCGCCGAGTTCGACCACGACGACAGCTGGCTTATTTTTGCTCAGTAGCGCAGGCAAACGGGTAATCCCGCCGCTGGTGGTTTCGCCGCTGATGCTGGCATTGATCAGCGTGGCATCGATGCCGCTGTCCTTCAATCTTTGTTCGAGTAACGCTACCCACCCTTCGCCCCGTGCCAGTCCGTATTCGGCGGACAGACTGTCGCCGAGCACAAGCACTGCTTTTGATGCAGAATACGCGCTCGTTGTACACATCGTCACGGCAATCATTACTGCCACGCGCGCCCACTTCATCGCTCCCCAATTTTCAACTGACTCTTTACGCATGCCTGAACTTTCCAATATGAATGTTGACCAGAATGTTGCCTCTGCTGTACCACTTGCCATCGAAGCCAGACTGCTGACTAAACGCGTCGCTGATGCGACTGGCGAATTGACGATACTGGACGGCATCGATTTTACCGTGCCGGCTGGTGCCACGCTCGCTATTGTCGGTGCTTCCGGTTCCGGCAAGTCGACGCTGCTAGGCTTGATGGCCGGACTCGATACGCCAACCAGCGGCACCATTTTGCTCGATGGCGTGGACTTGTTTGCGCTCGACGAAGATGGCCGCGCCGGTGTGCGGATGGCCAAACTGGGCTTCGTGTTTCAGTCCTTCCAACTGCTCGGCCACCTGACAGCACTCGAAAATGTGATGCTGCCATTGGAGCTACGTGGTGACGATAACGCCAGGGACAAGGCGGCCGCGATGCTGGGCCGCGTTGGACTGGACAGCCGGCTGCGACATTATCCTAAATTTATGTCAGGCGGAGAGCAACAACGGGTTGCACTGGCGCGGGCATTCGTGACCGAGCCGCCGCTACTGTTCGCCGATGAGCCCACCGGCAGTCTGGACGCCGCCACCGGCGAGGCCGTCATCGACCTGATGTTCGAACTCAATCGCGAACGCAAATCGACGCTGGT
>CAILRJ010000068.1 GCA_903836575.1 uncultured Burkholderiales bacterium | reverse complement strand
GCCTTTGTGGGCGATACCTTGTTCATGCCCGACTACGGCACGGCGCGCTGCGATTTTCCGGGTGGAGATGCGCGCACGCTGTTCGGCTCGATCGGCAAGGTGCTCGCACTGCCTGACAATACCCGGCTTTACTTGTGCCATGACTATCTGCCGGGTGGTCGCGAGATGTGCTTTGTCAGTACCGTCGCCGATGAGCGCGCCCACAATATCCATGTTCACGCCGGTGTCAGCGAAGCCGAATTCGTCGCAATGCGCACGACGCGCGATGCAACGCTTTCCATGCCGACGCTGATCCTGCCGTCGGTGCAGGTCAACATGCGCGCGGGTCATCTGCCCGAGCCGGAAGCCAATGGCACGCGCTATCTGAAGATTCCGCTCAACGCGGCCTGATTGACGTTAATAAAACCACGCAAGCTGATTCACACAAAAATTTCAAGGAGACATGCATGGATATTCGCCCACTTTCCGCCGGACTATCGGTTTCACCGCAGATTCTGCCTGCCGACCTTCCCGCGATCGCTCAGGCGGGTTTTCGCGCCATTATCTGCAACCGTCCCGATGGCGAGGGTGCTGATCAGCCGCTGTTTGCCGAGGTGGCACGTGCGGCGCAGGACGCCGGCCTTGAGGTGCATTACCTGCCGGCCGAATCCGGCAAAGTCACCGACGAACAAGGTGTTGCATTTGGTACGCTACTGGCTAACTTGCCAAAACCGGTACTAGCCTATTGCCGCACCGGCATGCGCTCGACCACGATGTGGGCGCTGTCGGCCTCCGGCCAGCAAACGCTGCCACAGATTATTGCTGCCGCCCAGGAAGCCGGCTTTGACATGAAAGGGGTGGTGCGCCGCATTGCCAATCAGGGGCGTACGCCAGTGGAAGTGGCCGAAGCCGAACACACGGTTGTCATCATCGGCGGCGGTGCGGCCGGCATTGCTACTGCAGCCAGTTTGCTGGCGCGCAGTCCGGGACTCGACATCGCCATCATTGATCCGGCCGATGTGCATTATTACCAGCCGGGCTGGACGCTGGTCGGTTGCGGGGTGTTCGATGCGGCCGAAACGGCGCACACGATGGCGTCGACGATTCCGCATGGCGTGCACTGGATTAAGTCGGCCGTCGCGGCGTTCGAACCGGAACGCAATGCCGTCATCCTCGACGGCTGCCGTGTCGTCAAGTATCAGCAGCTGGTGGTCTGTCCCGGCCTGAAGTTGAACTGGCAAGGCATCGAAGGTTTGCCGGAAACGCTGGGTCGCAATGGCGTGACATCGAATTACCAGTACAACCTCGCGCCGACCACCTGGGAACTGGTGCAGCAATTGCGCAAGGGCAGGGCGATCTTTACCCAACCGCCGATGCCGATCAAATGTGCCGGCGCACCGCAAAAAGCGATGTATCTGTCGGCCGATCACTGGAAACGCAGTGGTGTACTGGACCAGATCAACATCGAATTCTGCAATGCCGGGGCGGTACTTTTTGGTGTGGCCGCCTACGTACCTGCCCTGATGGAATACATCACTGCCTATGGCATTGACCTGAACTTCGGCAACACCCTGATCAGCGTTGATGGTCCGGCCAAAACCGCGACGTTCAGTTGCGCCAATGCCGATGGCAGCAAGCAACTGGTCACCCGAGAATTCGACATGCTGCATGTGGTGCCGCCGCAGATCGCGCCCGATTTCATTCGCGTCAGTCCGTTGGCTGATGCGGCCGGCTGGGTTGATATCGATCCGGCCACGCTGCGTCATAAAACCTACGCCAACATCCATGCGCTTGGCGACGCGGGCAATACCAGCAATGCCAAGACTGCGGCTGCCGCACGCAAGCAAGCGCCGGTGGTGGCCCACAACGTCCTCGCCGCAATGGGGAAATTAACCGGTTCGGCCAGTTACGACGGTTACGGTTCGTGCCCGCTGACGGTCGAACGCGGCAAGATCGTGCTGGCCGAATTTACGTATGGCGGCAAGCTCGCGCCCAGCTTTCCGTCGTGGTTGATCGACGGCACCAAACCGTCGCGATTAGCCTGGTTGTTGAAGGAACGCATCCTGCCACCGTTGTACTGGAAAGGCATGCTCAAGGGGCGCGAGTGGTTGGCCAAACCTGAGCTGGCGGATTTGTGACCATCATTGTGCTGCTGGGTTTTACGGTCGGCATCATTCTGGCCCTGACCGGTGCCGGTGGCGGCATCCTGGCAGTACCGCTACTGGTGTTCGGTGCCGGGCTGGGCATGGCCGATGCCGGGCCGATCGGGTTGATGGCGGTCGGACTGGCGGCGACGCTGGGTGCCATCCTCGGGTTACGCAACGGCACCGTGCGTTACAAGGCCGCCCTGCTGATTGCCGGTGCCGGTATCGTCTGCTCACCGCTCGGTCTGTGGCTGGCGCAACGCACACCGAACCAGCCTTTGTCCATCGTGTTTGCCGCCGTATTGCTGTATGTAGCGTTGCGGACCTTCAAGAAAACCTTGCCAACGACGTCGCTAGACGCAGTCGATACGGGGCCGATCCCGCCCTGCAAAATGGATGACACGCGCGGCAAGCTGAGCTGGAACGCACCCTGTGCCTGGGCGCTGGCGCTGTCGGGCATGCTGGCCGGATCGCTGTCGGGTTTGCTTGGCGTCGGTGGCGGCTTCGTGATGGTGCCGGCCCTGCAGCGCTATACCAACCTGAGCGCTCAATCGGTGGTCGCGACCTCATTGGCGGTGATCTCGCTCGTGTCGATGTCGGGAGTAGTCGCCAGTGCCGTAACCGGACATTTGCAATGGGCGGTGGCGCTGCCGTTTTCCGGTGGTGCCGTGCTTGGCATGCTGGCGGGCCGACAGCTCGCTGCGGGTCTGGCAGGGCCACAATTGCAACGCGCTTTTGCCATTGTTTCTGCGCTGGTAGCCGTAGCGCTGCTGGTGCGTGCGCTGGCTTGAGTCCTGTCTGTAGTTACTCTTAAAAAGTGACAAATGCTCCTCGCTTATCATGTGCGCGCAATCGAATAATCGCCAAAAGAATAGTGATGCAAATGGGCACATGGAACCATTTTGGCCGATAGGCGTCACAGCACAGGCTAACAATTAACGCAGTAACAGGGTCAGGATAAACACACATGGATTTCACCGTAAGCGTCTTGCTGGGGACGTTTCTGCTTTCGATCGCAGCGCTGTTCATTTTCATCTGGTCGATGTCGAAAGGATTATTCGGTGATGGCAGGGCTGCCGCCACGGAAATTTTCGGCAAGAACGAACTCGGCACGGTCGAAGACCCTGCCGCTACCGCGCTGCAGAAGAGCGGTTTGCAACGCGCCATGGGTGCCGTCGACGAGCACATGTCCGACGAGGAAGAAGAAATCCGCGCCCGCGCCGATCATTCCACTTCGCTGGTGGTCGGTGTCTGCCTGACGCTGGCCGTGATGTGGCTGGTACTGGCGTCGTTTGCGGGGCTGATCTCGTCGATCAAACTGCATTCGCCCGACTGGATGGTGCAATACTCCTGGCTGACCTTCGGCCGGATCCGGCCTATCCATCTGAACCTGATTGCCTACGGCTGGTGTTCGCTGGCCGGTATCGGCGTTGCCATCTGGCTGATTCCGCGCTTGCTCAAGACCGAACTGGTCGGTGCCAAATATGCGCTATTTGGTGGTGCGCTATGGACCGTTGGCGTGTTTGCCGGTGTGGTAGCCATCGCGATGGGCTATTCGGATGGTCTCGAATGGTTGGAGTTTCCGTGGCAGATCGATATCCTGCTGGTCATCGGTGGCGCGCTGGTCGGTTGCCCGCTATGGCTGACACTGCTGCAGCGCAAGGTCAAGCACTTGTATGTCTCGGTCTGGTACATCGGTGCCGGCCTGCTCTGGTTTCCGATCCTGTTTTTGGTCGCAAACTGGCCCGGTCTGCATTTTGGCGTGCAACAGGCAACAATGAACTGGTGGTTCGGCCATAACGTGCTGGGCCTGTGGTTCACCCCGCTCGGACTGGCTGCCTCGTATTACTTCATTCCGAAAGTGCTGGGCAAGCCGATTCACTCGTACAACCTGTCGCTGCTGGGCTTCTGGTCGCTGGCCTTTTTCTATAGCCAGGTCGGTGGACATCACTTGATCGGCGGGCCGATTCCGTCCTGGCTTGTGACGATCTCCATCGTGCAAAGTCTGATGATGACCATCCCGGTGTTCGCGGTGGCGGTCAATCAGCACATGACGATACTCGGTAATTTCCGCGCACTGGCGTATTCACCGACGCTGCGATTCATTGTGCTGGGCGCAGTGATGTACACCGCGGCCTCGATTCAGGGATCGATGGAAGCGCTGCGCGCCGTCAACACGATCACCCATTTCACGCATTACACGATTGCCCATGCGCACCTCGGTTTGTATGGCTTCTTTTCGATGGTGATGTTCGGTTCGATCTATTTCATCATGCCGCGCGTGATGAACTGGGAATGGCCGTATCCGAAACTGATCTCGCTGCATTTCTGGCTGGTGCTGATCGGCTTTGCGATCTACTTTATCTGGCTGTCCATTGGTGGCTGGCTGCAGGGACTGGCCATGCTCGACAAGGACACCACGTTCATGCAGTCGGTGGCAATTACCTTGCCGTACCTTGAAGCACGCTCGATTGGCGGCGCTCTGATGACGCTCGGCCATCTGGTTTTCGCGGCCCATTTCTTTGCGATGGGCTGGAAATTCGGTCCGAAACGACTCGGTGCGACTTTGCTGGGTAATCCGCTGTGGTTGCGCTTGACCTCACGCCTGACTGGCAAAGGAGTAGCAGCATGAGCGCCGGTAAAAGTTTCTGGGAAATGGACGAACTGCGACTGATCGTTGGCGCCATGGTGATCCTCGGTGGGGCCACCGGCATTCTGGTCGTATTGCCGTACTTGCTGCTCGAAGACGTAAAACCGCCAGCAGGGTTGAAGCCTTACACCGACCAGCAATTATTGGGTCGCCAGACCTATATTGCCAATGGTTGCGTGTATTGCCATTCGCAGCAGCCACGCGACATCAAGCAGGCACCGGATGCCACGCGCGGCTGGGGCCGGGCGTCGGTCGCGGCCGATTATGCGTATGACACGCCGCATTTGCTCGGCACCATGCGAACCGGCCCCGACCTGCTCAACATCGGCGCGCGTCAGCCCAGCATGGACTGGCACCTCGGTCACCTGTATCAGCCGCGCGCTTACACGCCGGGTTCGATCATGCCTTCGTATCCGTTTCTGTTCGAAGTCCGTCAGGGCGTCGCCAAGCCGGGTGAAACCGCGCTTAACCTGCCGCCTAACCTGACGAAAGAAGGTCAGGTAGTGATTGCCAAACCGGAAACGGTGGCGTTGGTCAATTATCTGCAGTCACTGGATCGGACGTATCCAGCCTTGCCGCCGTTGCCAGTACCACCTGCGAAAGAAACACCATGAGCAAGTCAAAACGCCCGGATGGCAGCCAGCAACGCAACCGCGAAAATGCCGACCCCGATGAGAGCGTGCGTCCATTGCCGTGGTTTCTGGTGATGTTCCTCGGCGCGATGGCAATGTGGGGCGGCTTCTACATTTACATCACGCCTTCGGGTGAAGACTCGTCCTACGGCGACCAGCGCACCATCGAAACCTTGCGGCCACCCGTGCCGGTTGCCGCTGGCGGCGGTGCTGCATTAGTCGATGGCAAGTTGATTTATGGCGGTAAATGCGCG
>CAILRJ010000067.1 GCA_903836575.1 uncultured Burkholderiales bacterium | reverse complement strand
ATCCCCTATTGCCACTTTTGCAGGTGACGGTTCAGTCCAACACGGTTTATCTGCCGCTGTTTAGCGCTTGCGCCCTCAATTAGCGCCTCCATGGCGACAGATAAACGCTAAGCGTTATCGATATTAAAATACTTGTAAGGCATCATGTTGTCGGTCTGCCTACGCATTGCACCAGTATGGTGAAAACCGCAGGCAAGCAATAAGTAATGCTCATAAGTAAGGCTGCACCAGAAAATAATTGGGAAAGTTGCCGGAAGACACTTTTCTGCCGCAATAGCTCATCATTTCTTTTTGCCAACGAAAAGCGATATATGTCTGACAACCTGCTCAACACGACCTCATCCACGCGGCTGGCCGACGTCCGGTTCCAGCAACTCGATGACGTACCCGCCGCCGCGACTTGGTTTGCCAATATCGCCAACCCGCAGACCCGGCGTGCGTACCAAAGCGATTTGACCGAATTCATGACCTTTACCGGGATCGCTAATCCCGACCAGTTCCGCAGCGTCAAGCGCGGCCACTTGCTGGCCTGGCGTAAAGACCTGGAACAGCGGGCATTGAGCAGTGCGACGATCCGTCGCAAACTTGCCGCCCTCTCCTCGCTATTCGAATACCTGTGCGAAACCAATGCGGTCGAGAGCAATCCGGTCAAGGGCGTCAAACGCCCCAAAGTCGACAGCACCGAAGGCAAGACACCGGCCATCGGTGATCACCAGGCGCGGGCCCTGCTGGCGATCCCGGACATCACGACCCTGCGTGGGTTACGTGATCGCGCCATTCTGTCCACCCTGCTCTATCACGGCTTGCGCCGGGCCGAACTGTGCCGGTTGACGACCGGCGACTTGCAGCAACGGCGCGGGGTCATGCACCTGCAAGTCCACGGCAAGGGATCAAAAATCCGGTACGTCCCGCTGCATCCCGGTACAGCAGGACAGATCGAGCTCTATCTGCTCGCCGCTGGCCACGAGTCCGACAAGGCTGGTGCGCTGTTTCGCCCCATCAAAAACAACGTGAACGGCAATACTCGGGCCTCGGTCACGCCGGATGGTATTTACAAAATGCTGATGGGGTATGCCGGTGAACTGAAATTTGAGATTGCGGGTTTTGGGCCACATGCGTTAAGAGCGACAGCTGCCACCAATGCCCTGGATCATGGGGCGGATATCGCCAAGGTCCAGGAATGGCTGGGACATGCCAACATTGCGACGACCCGGATTTACGACCGCCGCACGACACGCCCGGAGGACAGTCCGACTTTCAAGGTCAGTTACTGATATGCAGTTCTTGTGCGATCGACAGGATCATCCCGCTATTGCGGGAATGAACCTTCATCAGGGCTTATTCGATAGATGCGGTTGAGTATGACGACTTCATAAGCATGGCCCGCGTGTTGGCTGGTCTATCAGCCACAGATGGGAGCAAACCGGCCCGTCCTTACGCAGGCGACACAGGTTGTCGCACATGCCTGTTATCTTTTGGATGAGCAACAAGTAGTCAGAATGCATGCCAAATCAACTCGTCGTGCTTCGCGAAAACTGCAGACGCCACACGACAACTGCAACCTAAAGAATTTAATGATCAACATTCCTGACCCGCTAAGCGAAGCAGCCAAATGGCTACTGGATGCAGATGGTCTTCTGGTGACCGCTGGCGCTGGAATGGGCGTCGATTCCGGCCTGCCTGACTTTCGCGGGACCGACGGTTTCTGGCGCGCCTATCCGGCGCTCGGCAAGCAGGGCATCAGGTTCCAGGACATTGCGAATCAAGCCGCATTTAGCGAGAACCCGCGGCTTGCCTGGGGATTTTACGGACACCGGCTACAACTGTATCGCGACACGCAACCACATGACGGCTTCAAGATATTGCAGCATCTGGCAAGACCCATGAAAAACGGGCTGTTTGTTTTTACGAGCAACGTGGACGGCGGTTTTCAGAAGGCCGGATTTTCCGAACAGCGCATTTCGGAATGTCATGGTTCGATCCATCATTTGCAGTGTCTGGAATCCTGTACGGAAGATATATGGTCGGCCGAAGGCCTTCAGGTCGACGTTGATTGTGAAAGTGGCTTACTGACGTCGGCGCTGCCGACCTGTCCGCATTGTGGTGCGCTGGTGCGGCCGAACGTCCTGATGTTCAACGACGCGTCGTGGCAATCTGCACGCGCGGACAGGCAGCACGATGCGCTGGAGCGCTGGCTTGCAGGTGTTGAACGGCCGGTTGTCATCGAACTGGGTGCTGGAACCGCGATTCCTTCGGTACGTCGTATGAGCGAAAGCATCGGCGCACCGCTGCTACGCATCAACCCCACAGCACCGGAGGTCCGCGGTGCTAACGCGATCGGCATTGCAGGCGGTGCGCTGACGACGCTGAAGGAACTGCACGTCTTTATCGAGCAGTTGAGTTAAAGCAACTTTTCCAACAACTCATAGCGTTAGCTAAGTTACTATTGAGTAATGATTTAGCCAAAGCGTTCTCAGCCGTATTAGGCAACGCTAAAGACGACGCTCACAAATCAACCACAATGATGGCGAGAAAATTTGGCGACGAATCAACAGACGCTCCTGCGTCAGTGGCATATGCTGCGCCTCATTCCCCGGGCTCCGGCCAAGGTGTCGGTGCAGGAGTTGCAAGACCGGCTAGGCGCAAGCGGCTTCGACGTGCATCAGCGCTCGATCCAGCGCGACCTGAAGGAGCTCGAGCAGGTTTTCCCGCTCGTGATCGATGCGCGTGACAAGCCTTACGGCTGGAGCTGGCACCGCGACGGTGCCAGCTTTGACCTGCCCGGGCTGGGCATACCCGAGGCGCTGATGCTGAACATGGTGGATCAGCACATGCAAAATCACCTTCCGCCGGCGACCCTGGATGCCTTGCGGCCGTATTTCAAGACGGCTTCGCAAGCACTGGCCAATGCCACCGGGTCGGCCAATTCAAATAACTGGCTCAACAAGATCCGCTCGGTTGTTCCGATGCAGCCCCTGCTCGCGCCGACAGTGGATGAAACCAGCCAGCGTGTCGTCTACCAGGCACTCATGCATGAACAGCAGCTCAAGCTGACCTACCGCAAGCGTGACGTCGCTGTGGCCACTGTCTACGACGGGGTACATCCTCTGGCGGTGGTCCAGCGGGGCAAGCTCATTTATCTCGTCTGCCGTCTTGCCGGTCGGGTGGGCGAACGCATGCTGCCGTTGCACAGGATCGTGGCGGCCGAGATGCTGACGGATGCGGCGCACATCGACGCTGACTTTTCGATCGACGAGTACATCCGCAGCGGTGCTTTTGGCTTCGGAAAAGGGGGTGACCTGAAGCTGGAAGCAATTTTTACACGTGTCTGCGGCGAGCATTTATTCGAGACACCGCTCAGCGCCGACCAGACATTGCATCTGCTCGACGATGACCGCTTGTCGCTCGTGGCCACCGTTTCGGATTCAAAGGCGCTTGTCTGGTGGCTGCTGGGCCTGGGCGATGGTGTCGAGGTACTGACGCCGATCGGCTTGAGACAGCAGATGAAGGAGACGACGCAGCGGATGGCCAGCATGTACCAATAGCTATACGAAGTACAGGCAGCAATAGCCTGATCGCCGTGATTTGGTCAGAACAAAATCACCTGTGCGATCAATGAAACGATCCGATTCACCATGTCGATGTGGGCATGTCAGCCGCCGTATGCCTGGTATCAGATATCAGGCACGGCCAGTTCAACAGTTTTATCCTCCAGGATCATTGCCATGCCAACGATACAGTTGTTGTACCCGAATAGAGAAATTGACCTTGGACTTATACTTGCTTGCTGGGTGGAGCTCACCGAGTTGTGGCGCCCGTCCCGTGCTGATTCTGATCCGTTTATTTTGCCGATGCCCGTTTATGCGAGTAGGGAAACGCTGCAAACGCGCTTGGCGCGTAACCCCGAGTACGCCTACAGCTTCGATGTCTTGCTGCGAATTTGCTCACCGAATCGGGGCACTATGCAGGCGGTACCAGAATTTTTCAATAAGCCTAATGCTGATTGGGTGTTGAGAAAGCCATTTGCTAACGGGCTTGTAAATGCTGCTGGTTCGCCCACAGAAGTCAATTGTGTAGTCCTGACGGATGAGGCTATTAATCACTGGAAAGACCTCCCGCTCGCACAACGGGAAGAAGCAACGCGTACCGCCCAGGCCCTGATTGAAGCCGACGTCGAAACGGACGACACGATCGTCGCTCTGATACCGATGGAATTGGCCGAGTCTGGCGTGACAAACGTTGCAGCAATCGATGCGGAGAACGGTCCGGCGAATCCGCCCCGTTCGCTTGACGAAGCCACTTCGCTCGACAGCGCAGATGTTCCTGAACGCGCCAGCATTCTCAAGCAGCTCGTTGAGGACATTCAAAGCAACCCATTTGAACGCAGGTATCGTATGCAAGGCCTCGGTCTTCCCGATGTGAATGGATGGGACAAACGACTCGAGGCTTACTTCTGGCCAAACCCGGCGTGCGGCTACGAATTCACGTGCAACAAACTACAGGACTTGACTGACCAGTCACGGCAGTTGGCAGAAGCACTGCAGGGCGGTCAGTCATGGAGCACGGACGAAGGGTATGCCGCAATCATTTTAGCTAACAAAATATTCGTCTGGGGTGGCGTGCCACAGATGCCAGAAACTGTTTCGGCAGAAACCGTCGAACATGTGTTTCGCGATGCACTCGATGCCCGTTCCGATTCAGAAGCATTGATGAATAGTGGCTGGACGAAGGTAGCGGCATTCGCAACAGCGCATCTTGAAACTACCGAATCCCATCGGACTCAGGCCATCTGGGATAGCCGGGTTGCGACGGCAATCATTGGTAGGCTCGACAGTATTCTCGGTGAACTGCCGAATAAAAATCCACGCGACCTGTTCCCTGGCATTGGCACGGTACCTGGCCGAGGCGGTACGCGTCCCAGGAAATTCCTGCATGCATGGCCAAGTGGCTACGGTAGATGGTCTGCGCAGATCCGTGGAAGTGAAATTGTTCGCCAGCTGCGTGACATCCTCAATGACGAGTCCAACGACTATCCACGGATGCCAATGCCTGACGGCTCCGTCGCCTCGTGGACAACGCGCGGCGTGGAGATGGTGCTGTTCATGGATGGCTATTAAGAACCGGTCGATCGTGTGATGCCGTGGTGCTTGAAGTGAGAGGCACCCGATTATTCGTAAAGTGCGCTCGCAGGACAGTGCAGCAGATCCCAACCAGCCGGACGACCCGTAGTAGACCGGGTCGCCCGGTATGAGACTTCTATCTACATCGCACTATGCGCCGCTGCCGGAGGCAGTTGCATGGTCCGGGTTGTCAGAGTTCGTCCCAGATAGTGTCCCAAAAACCTGGCACATCGTGATGGGTATTTTCCATGGCTTCGCTCAATGGGTAGTAACAGAAACGCGCCCCCGGCAAAGCCGATGAACCATCTGGTTTTTCCAGAAAAGCCGCCAGCCGGAGATAAACCGGATCGCTTTCTTCATACGGTAGGTCAATGTAGATCTGTCCGAGATAACGCCCGAAGAACGTCGTGCTGCCAACATGGCCGCACGGCTCCCAGCCAATGGTGTTGGCGTCGAGCCAAGCAATGATCTCGCGGCGCACATCCAGGGCTTCCCAGTCCAGCCGCTGGCGGAGATCATCGTGAAAAGCAATGTATAGAACGTCACGGCCTTTCTGCCGGCCGATTGCATCAATGTGCCGTATTTCGAGGGGCATGGCTTCCTTTTTGATATTGACTGAAAAGTGTTAGAACTCTTGCAGGAATCCAGCTTCAAGGTTCAGCATGCCAGACATTAAGCACTGAAACTGGCCCGCTTTTCTGTAGCAAGGTCAGCAAGCGATTACGGCTGATTGGTCCCTCGCTGAAACTGTGAATCAGGACAGGCGCGCCAGGGTGCGAACTCACGTAGATGTCCGCGTCCAGGTTTTCTGTTAACACGATAATTTGCATGACTGCCGCGTCATTGTCGACGGCAATGCGTACCGATTTACTGACAATATGCGTCAGTTCGGCCTGCGTGAATAGTTCGAGCATGCTTGGATGAAATCGCATCAATGGATACTCCTGGACTGGGCAAATAGGGGTTGTACTTCGGTGGTATGTACGCAAAGTCAGGACGGCTCGTATCAGCTATACCCCTGGTAGATGTTGGCAACGGGAGCCCGTCATCTAATCCAGATGCATGGCCATTTAGTCCGCGGGTCATGCAAAGTGCCTTCGCTTGGCTGGCGTAACTACCGCCACCTCTCAGTGAAAGTGTGCACGCCTGTCTGCTCCAGCCGGAATACCTACCCATTTAAAACAGAAATCGGCTGACACAGTCATGATGAAGGCAGCCCATTTGAAGCCGGATGCCTTGCTAATGACTCACGATGCTGGCCGACCCATTTATTGATGAATCAACACCGGATCGTCAGGTTGACGACAAAAACATCTCGTCGCCATCGCAGTCCTTGCGGACCTTGCCCAAACGGGCCGCCAACAAGTGGAAAATTCCGCATGCAATAAAAAAAAGGAACATATCGCCTGCAACAGCGTCACGGTGGCCTACATCACCGAACCCACCCTGGTACGTCCACAGAGCACACAATGCTGGCCAATAGTCAGTGAACCATGCAGCTTGGCTAAACAACATGAGCATGACGAGAAAGGCGTAACCACCGCTGCAACATGCTAAGAACTTCCACAGGAAAAATTTGCGTTCAGGCAGCGACGGGGCAGACAGGTACCGTCTGAAATGGAACGGAATGCGATAGAGCGTATAGCAACCTCCCATCAAAACAAAAATAAGCCCGATGAAGGCTGCAAGTGTCTCGAGGGTTTTAAATAGCCTGCTGAAGAAGTTGTCACCGTTGCTGTCCATTTTTTCCTTTTATAAAAGTTCTCGATTCATGCCTTCTTGAAGTCGCGTTCAATCGCGCTTCAGGATGTTGCACACCACTTGCCTATGTCGATCAGGCGTCAACAGCGACAAGTAGAGACGAACGATATCAAGTTGGTGCGACAGGGCGCGTCGCAGGTGCCGCTGCCCGGAAGGGCGCAGGGCAATGGATATCATCATGATGTGCAGTGGAGCACCGAACAAAACGGACGATCAAATTTCAATCGGTGAAGCCTAGCGGGAATAACAGCGGCAACAGCTCCAGACGGACCTTGAAAACTAATCGCGTTTCCTTATCAGTGCGGGCTACGCGCAACTAGCGAAAAAATAGAGCATTCCGGCATGCCCCCTCATAGTTTTTGATTTTGCGCACTTTCATCTCGAACTCACATAATGGACTGGCGAGTCGTGTTGTAGTCCCGCGCACCAACGGCGAGACCGACACACCGTCCGCATGGCGACGGATAGCCACCGCCTGCTGCACCTTGGCCAAAACTGTCGATCGCCCCATCACCTTACTTTCGGCACATGCGCGCGCAATTCCCGCAGGCATTCGCTCACTCAACAAATCGTGTTCGAACTCCGCTACTGCCGTCAACGCCGCCGAGTGCCCGGTAATGAACACGAACCGTATCGGCAGTGAGTCGCTCAACAGTTGAGCGCTCATCCATCGCATTGCCCAAACCTATCAAGTTTTGTCACGATGAGCACATCGTCGGGCTCCAGTCGATCCAGCAATCTGGAGAACCTCGGACGTTCACTCGCCGCCACGCTGCCGCTAATTTTTTCGGCAACAATGTGTCGTCGGTTGACGGAGAAGCCAGCGGCTTCAATTTTCAAGAATCTGGTTGTCGGTGTTCTGGTCGATGGTGCTGACGCGAGCTTAAATAAATGTGCGAGAGCTGGTTCGAGACCGCCAAAGTGTACGAAACGGACGTACTTAATATAAAGCCTGTCCGAAATAAGCAAAGGCCTACTTAAGTACATATCGCTGGGCGGGAGTCCTAAACCGATCGCTTTCGGACATATCATTTT
>CAILRJ010000066.1 GCA_903836575.1 uncultured Burkholderiales bacterium | reverse complement strand
TCCCTGCTGCTGTTGCTGCTCGCGATCTCTACCGGTATCGGGTTAAGCCGTATGGGACAGATACAGCAGCGGCTTGAAAAAATTGTCAACGTCAACAACGTCGAGTTGAGCTACGTGCTGGAAATGCGTCTGACGGTGTACGACCGGATGGTCGCCGTGCGCAATCTTATTTTGATGACGGACATCAGCGAAATGCGGCCGGAAGACGAACGGATGAAGACCGGTGCACTGAACTATGACACCGCAGAGGCAAAATTAAATGCCTTGATCACCGCTACGGGGGATGACAACAAAGAACAGAGAATGGCGCTGGAGGCCGTCGGTGCATTGCGGACTACCGCCTTGCCGTTATTTGCCAAAGCGACCGAACTGGCGCTACAAAACAGGAATGAAGAGGCCAGTGCAATCTTGTTCAACGAGGTCCGCCCGGTCCAGAGAAAGTGGCTGGAAGCCCTCGGCAAGCTGATCGATTTCGAGAAAAAACAAAACGAAGCCACCGCACAGACTGCCGCGCAGGAATATGCCAGCGCCCGCATCCTGATGCTGGCCTTTGTCGCACTGGCACTGCTGGTCGGCATCGCCGCCGCCGTCATGATTACCCGTGCGCTGATGCGCCAGCTCGGCGGCGAGCCGGGCTATGCAGCCGATATCGTCAACCGGATCGCGGCTGGCGACCTGACAGTCCGGGTTGCCCTGCGGCCCGGCGACCACGCCAGCATGCTGTTTGCGATGAACCAGATGCGTGCCAACCTCAACGATATCGTCGGCCAGGTGCGCCAGGGCACCGATACGATCGCCACGGCTTCGGCACAAATCGCCAGCGGCAACCTCGATCTGTCGTCACGCACCGAGCAGCAAGCCAGTTCGCTGGAAGAGACGGCCTCGTCGCTGGAAGAACTGACCAGCACCGTCAAGCAGAATGCCGACAATGCCCGGCAAGCCAACGTGCTGGCCCTCTCCGCGTCCGACATTGCGGTCAAGGGCGGCAGTGTGGTGTCACAAGTAATCACGACGATGAGCGCGATCAACGACTCGTCGAAAAGAATTGCCGACATCATCAGCGTCATCGACGGCATCGCCTTCCAGACTAATATCCTGGCCTTGAATGCAGCGGTGGAAGCCGCACGGGCCGGTGAACAGGGACGCGGCTTTGCGGTAGTAGCGACCGAGGTGCGCAGCCTGGCACAACGTTCGGCTGCTGCGGCCAAGGAAATCAAGCTGCTCATCGATGACTCGGTCGCCAACGTCGATAACGGCACCAAGCTCGTTGATGCCGCCGGCCAGACCATGGGCGAGATCGTCGGCAGCGTCAAACGCGTCAGCGACATCATCGGCGAAATCACCTCGGCCAGCCAGGAACAGACCGCCGGCATCGAGCAGATTAATCAGGCAGTCGCACAAATGGATGAGGTCACGCAGCAGAACGCTGCGCTGGTCGAACAGGCCGCTGCAGCCGCGCAAAGCCTGCAGGAGCAAGCTGCGTCGCTGTCGGAAGTGGTGAGTGTGTTTCAGGTCAGCAGCGGGTCCGCAGTGGTGCCGGAGAAAATGGTTGCCACAGCCAAACCGGCGCCGCGGTCCGCGCCAAAGGCGCTGACTAATCCGGTCAGAGGCGGAACTACAAATGATTGGGAAGAGTTCTAAGACGAGGCCTTGTCGGCCTGCTTTTGTGACTCGTCACGCTGGCAGCAACTGCCCGTGATTTCGTCAACGTTTGCGGTGCAATGCCCTGCGGTTATTGCACCGGATACACCATTGGCCGTTGCCAGGATATTTTCAACCGGTCAGTTCACGCTTGCCCGCGTCATTCTCCGATAGATCTTCCACAGTCCGCCCAACACCACCGGCACGATCGCGGCACCGACACCGACCAGCACGATCGCACTCAAATGGTCGCGAATGACCGGGATGTTACCGAAGAAATAACCTGCCACGGTCAGGCCGGTAACCCAGGCTATCGCGCCGGTAATATTGTAAAACTGGAAGCTGGCAAAGCGCATGCCGGAGACGCCGGCAACGAATGGAGCGAACGTGCGCACGATCGGTACGAAGCGCGACAGCACGATGGTCTTGCCGCCGTGCTTTTCATAAAAGGAATGGGTCCGGATCAACGCCGCCTGGTCGAGCCAGCGGTAATTGTGGGTGAAGACTTTTTGTCCGATGGCACGACCCACGAAGTAATTGAGCGTGTTGCCGGTGACCGCGGCAGTGATGAGCAGCGCATTGAGTACCAGCAGGTTCATCTGGCCTTCGGCGCTGAATGCGCCGGCAATGAAGAGCAGCGTATCGCCCGGCAGAAACGGCAACACGATCAGCCCGGTCTCGCCAAAGATGATCGCAAACAAGACTCCATACACCAGTGCGCCGTATTCGGTAATGAAGGCACCGAGGTATTTGTCGATGTGCATGACCATATCGAGCAATTGCATGAAATCCATAGTTTTCCTGAGAGGTATCTTGAAGGGGAGGCGGAGGACAACTTGAGCCGGAATAGTACACTACCGACATTGCTGCCCATCCGGTTTGGCCGTCATGCACCGGTATAATCGGCCGATGACTTCTCCTTTGCCCGCCCCCCGTTCGATTGCCGCCCTGCCCGATCAACTGATTTCCCAGATTGCCGCCGGCGAAGTGGTCGAGCGCCCGTCCGCTGTGGTCAAGGAATTACTTGAAAACGCGCTTGATGCCGGCGCCACCCAGATCACCATCCGGCTCGAACAGGGCGGCATCAAGCGCATCGCCATTACCGACAACGGCCGCGGCATTCCGGCCGATGAAATCCCGCTGGCACTGGCGCGTCATGCGACATCGAAGATCACCTCGCTGGCCGATCTCGAAAACGTTGCCACGCTGGGTTTTCGCGGCGAGGCGCTAGCGTCGATCGCCTCGATTGCGCAACTGACCCTGACCACCCGGACTGCGACTGCCGCGCATGCATGGGAAATGAGCGGCAGTCAGCCCGCGCCGGTGCCCTCGTCCGGCGCGACCGGCACCACCATCGACGTACAGGACCTGTACTACAACACGCCGGCGCGCCGCAAATTCCTCAAATCCGACCAGACCGAATACGGCCACTGTGCCGAGGTCGTGCGCCGCATCGCGCTGTCGCGCCCGGACGTGGCGTTCTCGCTCACGCATAACGGCAAGACCGTCGATCACTGGACACTGAGCGACATGGACCGGCGCAGCGCGCACATTCTCGGCAGCGATTTCGGTGCCGCCCGCCTGCCGCTGGACGAAGCCGCCGGACCGTTGCGCCTGCATGGTTATGCCGGCTTGCCGACCGCTTCGCGCGGGCGCGCCGACGCGCAATATTTTTACGTCAACGGCCGCTTTGTGCGCGACAAGTTGCTCACGCACGCGGTGCGCTCGGCCTATCAGGATGTGCTGCACGGCGACCGCTATCCGTCTTACGTACTGGCGCTCGACCTCGATCCGGCACTGGTCGACGTCAATGTCCATCCATCGAAAATTGAAGTGCGCTTTCGCGATAGCCGCGCCGTCCATCAGTTCGTGTTCCATGCAGTGACGCGGGCGCTGTCGCAGACCTCGGCCACTGCCGACGGCTCGGTGCCGGCGCCGCAACCGGCCGGTGCGTTGCCGTGGCACAGTCCGCCGCAGCAACCGTCTCCGGCGTACGCGCAGCCCTACACCCGGCAAGGCAGCTTCAGCCAGCAACCCGAAGCAGGCATCGCGCAAAACAGTACCCGCTATGGCGCGCTGTTTGGCGACAGCAATGAACCGTTCGAACAGGTCGCGGTGGCGGGCTGGCAAGCGCCGTCGGTGACTGCGTCGCCGGCCATGGCCGGAGGCACGGTTGAGTTTCCGCTCGGCTTTGCGCTGGCCCAGTTGCAAGGCATTTACATCCTCGCGCAAAACCTGTCCGGACTGGTGCTGGTCGACATGCATGCGGCCCACGAGCGCATCCTGTACGAGCAGTTCAAGACCGCGCTCGATACCGATGCCGTAGTGGTGCAACCGTTACTGATTCCGGTGACTTTCCATGCCGATGCGGTCGAGGTCGGTACCACCGCAGAAAACCAGGCCACGCTGGCTGCGCTCGGCTTTGACATTG
>CAILRJ010000065.1 GCA_903836575.1 uncultured Burkholderiales bacterium | reverse complement strand
GTCTCTCACGTCGTTACCCACAAAGCACACGGCTGTTCGGTAAAGTCACGAACCTCACCGACTACGGCGCCTTCGTTGAAGTCGAGCAGGGTATCGAAGGTCTGGTTCACGTTTCAGAAATGGACTGGACCAACAAGAACGTGGCACCAAACAAAGTTGTCCAATTGGGCGATGAAGTCGAAGTCATGGTTCTTGAGATCGACGAAGAACGTCGTCGTATCAGCCTCGGCATGAAGCAATGCAAAGCCAATCCTTGGGATGACTTCGCTGTCACCCACAAGAAAGGTGACAAAGTCCGCGGCGCGATCAAATCGATCACCGACTTCGGCGTGTTCATCGGCCTGGCTGGCAACATCGACGGTCTGGTGCATCTGTCGGATCTGTCGTGGACCGAAACAGGCGAAGAAGCAGTTCGCCGGTTCAAAAAAGGCGACGAACTCGAAGCTATCGTGTTGGCCATCGATGTCGAGCGCGAGCGCGTTTCACTGGGTGTCAAGCAACTCGAAGGCGATCCGTTCAACAACTTCGCAGCCATGAACGACAAGGGCTCGCTGGTTACCGGTATCGTCAAGATGGTCGAGCCTAAGGGCGCCGTGATCCAGTTGTCCGAAGAAGTCGAAGGCTACTTGCGCGCTTCCGAAATCTCGCGTGACCGCGTTGAAGATGCCGGTACGCACCTGAAGGTTGGTGATAGCGTCGAAGCCATGGTCTTGAACATCGACCGTAAGGCTCGCGGTATCCAGTTGTCGATCAAAGCAAAAGACAATGTCGAAACGCAAGAAGAAATGCGCAAGATGTCGACAGCGACGGATTCGAACGCTGCTTCCGGTACCACCAGCCTCGGCGCGTTGCTGAAAGCTAAATTCGACAACAAGAACTAATTGTTGCCGCGCTTGTAAATGACTAAGTCTGAACTGATTGCTCGCTTGGCCGAACGGTATCCGCAGCTGGTAGCAAAAGATGCGGATTACGCGGTCAAGACAATTCTCGACGCAATGACCGATGCGCTGGCCTCCGGGCAGCGCATCGAGATACGCGGGTTTGGCAGTTTTTCATTGAACAGTCGGCCGCCTCGGATTGGACGCAATCCGAAGTCAGGTGAAAAAGTAATGGTCCCCGAAAAACGGGTGCCACACTTCAAGCCTGGGAAAGAATTGCGCGAGCGGGTTGATGCGATGGTCGGGCAACCAATCATCGAGGACTGAATTGTTTGCATGAAAATTAAACGGCATCTTCGGATGCCGTTTTTTTTCACGTACAATTTCGCCGATCCGGATTAATGACGGCAAATAATCTGCTGTTCCGTATTCCACTGTTTGTGCATCGCGGGCTGATAACATCAGCTCTGTTAACAAGGAGATGGGCATGAAATTTCTGCTTAAAATTTTATCAGCGCTGATAGCCGCGCTGTTTTTTGGCTTCGCATTGAAGAACACTCAGGAAGCGGCATTAAATTTTTTTCTCGGCTACGAAATCCGCGGCCCGCTGGTCATGCTGCTATTTGGATTTTTTGCTACAGGCGCAATCCTGGGCGTGTTCGGGATGCTGCCGTCCTTCGTACGTCATCGTCGTGAACTGACTCGCCACAAAAAAGTGATCGCGACAATGTTGCAAGAGCAGCAGACTGCGCGGGAAGCGCGGTCGCAGCAGCCGCAACCTGATACGGTTGCTAGCTAAATATTTTATGAACGTCCGATCAAACACATGAAAGTCCTGGTAACGCATGGAATTTGAAATTTGGTGGTTACTTGGTATTCCGATTTTTTTTGGCCTTGGCTGGATCGCGGCCCGGGTCGACATCCGTCAACTGATTGCTGAGTCGCGCACCCTGCCGAATGGCTATTTCAAGGGGTTGAATTTCCTGCTCAACGAGCAGCCCGACAAGGCCATCGACGCCTTCATTGAAATCGTCAAGCTTGATCCCGAAACGGTCGAGTTGCACTTTGCGCTGGGCAATCTGTTCCGCCGTCGCGGTGAAACAGAACGGGCCATCCGGGTGCATCAGAACTTACTGGCGCGTCCCGACCTGCCGCTCGAACACCAGGTCCATGCGCAGTACGAACTGGGACAGGATTATCTGAAGGCAGGATTGCTTGACCGGGCCGAGGAAACCTTCAACCTGCTCGTCGAAACGCAGTACAGCGCACAAGCCCGCCGCGCATTGCTCGAGATTTACCAACGTGAAAAAGAATGGACCCGGGCCATCGACGCTGCGACAGCATTGCAAGAATCCGGCGCAGGCGGACGGCAAAAAGAGATTGCCCAGTTCTATTGCGAAATCGCCCAGGACGAACTGGTGCACACGCATGCCGACGCGGCGTTGCAGGTACTCGAGAAAGCCTTGCTGGCAGACCGCAAGAACGTACGGGCGACATTGCTGATCGGCGACGTGCACCTCGCCAAGGGCGATATCGAAGCGGCACTGCTGGCCTGGCGTCGCGTCGAGCAGCAAAGCGTGCCACACGTCGCGCTGGTGGCGCAGCGGTTGATGGATGGTTACCGGACGCTGGGACGCGCGCAGGAAGGGGCCAATCTGCTCAAGTCATATATGGCCGAAGCCTCGTCGATCGACTTGCTGGAGGTCGTCTTCAAGGCCGTCCTTGAGCTCGACGGCGTTGAAGCGGCCAACCAGTTGGTTAGCGACGAGTTGCGTCGCACGCCGACTTTGTTGGGTCTCGACAAGTTACTCGATGCGCGCCTGATGGATGCACCTCCCAGCGTGCGACCCGAGCTGTCGCTGGTCAAGAATCTGGTGCATGGCTATGCGCAGAAATTGGCGCGCTATCAGTGCAGTCATTGCGGCTTCAAGGCACGCCAGTTCTACTGGCAATGTCCCGGTTGCAGCCGTTGGGAAACCTATTCGCCGCGTCGTACCGAAGAATTGAACGTGATGAACTAACTAACCGGCGCGTCTGCCATGGCGGGCGTGCACTTGCAGCGAGAACTCCGCAATGAAAATAACGATAATTGGTACCGGCTATGTTGGCCTTGTCACGGGAGCCTGTCTGGCCGAACTTGGCAATACGGTATTTTGCCTTGATGTCGACCAGAGCAAGATTGATCTGCTCAATGCCGGCGGTATTCCGATTCACGAGCCGGGTCTGGCTGATGTGGTTGCGCGCAATCGCGCGGCCGGTCGGCTGACATTTTCTACCGATGTGGCAGCCAGTGTCGCGCATGGCGACATCCAGTTCATTGCGGTCGGCACGCCGCCGGATGAAGATGGTTCTGCCGACCTGCAATATGTACTGGCGGCGGCCCGCAACATCGGCCGGCACATGACCGGCTTCAAGGTTGTCGTTGATAAATCAACCGTTCCGGTAGGCACCGCCGACAAGGTCACCGAGGCAATGCAAACTGTATTAAGCGCGCGCAACAGCACGGCTACTTTTTCGGTGGTTTCCAATCCTGAGTTCCTCAAAGAGGGGGCTGCAGTGGAAGACTTCATGCGCCCCGATCGCATTGTCATCGGCTGCGACACGACCCCCGGCGGTACGCAGGCGCGCCAGCTAATGAAAAATCTGTATGCGCCATTCAATCGCAATCATGAGCGCACGTTCTGGATGGATGTGCGCTCGGCTGAGTTCACCAAATACGCTGCCAACGCAATGTTGGCGACGCGCATTTCATTCATGAATGAGCTGGCCAACCTGGCCGACCATGTGGGCGTCGATATCGAGTCGGTGCGCCAGGGTATCGGTTCGGACCCGCGTATTGGCTACAGCTTCCTCTACGCCGGCTGCGGGTATGGCGGCTCCTGTTTTCCAAAAGACGTGCAGGCGCTGGAGCGCACAGCACGCGCGCATGGTCAGGAATTATTGATCTTGCGTGCCGTCGAAGCGGTCAATGATCGTCAGAAGCACGTGTTGGGTGGCAAGATTGTCAGTCGCTTTGGTGCCGATCTGGCGGGACGGCACTTTGCCATCTGGGGGCTGGCCTTCAAGCCCAACACCGATGACATGCGCGAAGCCTCCTCGCGGGTGCTGATAGCTGAGTTGCTGGCGCGTGGTGCCTCCGTAGCGGTCCATGATCCGGTCGCGATGCCCGAGGCGCGACGTGCGCTGGCGCTGGATTTTGCCGCTGATTGCGCTGCAGCGGCACGTATCCGTTTTTGTGACAATCCGACCGATGCGCTCAAGGAAGCGGACGCGCTGGTGATCGTCACTGAATGGAAGGCTTTCCGCAGCCCTGATTTTGTCGCCCTGAAAAAAATGCTCAAAACGCCGGTGATCTTCGACGGACGCAATCTGTTCGAGCCCGATGCGATGGTCGCTGCTGGTATTGAGTATCACGGCATTGGCCGCTCTGTTCTGACAACGGCATGATGACGCTCCCGAACGCATTGACCGCTAGTCGCATTCTGGTCGTGGGCGACATCATGCTGGATCGTTACTGGTTCGGTGAGGTCAGCCGGATCTCGCCGGAAGCACCTGTGCCTATCGTGCGCGTCGAGCGGCGGGAAGAGCGTCTGGGTGGTGCTGCCAACGTGGCACGCAATGCCGCTATGCTGGGTGCGCAGGTAGGTTTGCTTGGTGTTGTCGGGCAGGATGAGGCGGCAGACACGATCGCGCTTCAACTCGCTGAATTGAAAATCGGTTGCTTTCTGAAGCGTGATCCGGCCATCTCGACCATCATCAAATTGCGCGTGATTGGCCGGCAACAGCAATTGTTGCGTATTGATTTCGAGGAAGCGCCGACTGACATCGTATTGCGCGACAAACTCACGCAGTACAACGCGCTCCTGCCGCAATACGATGTCATTGTGCTGTCGGACTATGCAAAAGGCAGTCTGGTCAACGTCGCCGAGATGATCGCGTCTGCGGCACGCCTCGGCAAGCGCACGCTGGTCGATCCGAAGGGAGATGATTTTTCGCGCTATTCAGGAGCTTCGCTGCTCACGCCGAATAAATCCGAATTCAGGCGCGTGGTGGGCAGTTGGCGCGATGAAAACGAACTGACCGCCAAGGCGCAGCAATTGCGCCAGTCACTCAGGCTGGAGGCATTGCTATTGACGCGATCTGAAGAGGGTATGACGTTGTACACGGAGGCCGAAGTACTGCACACGCCAGCGATGACCCGGGAGGTCTTTGACGTCTCGGGTGCCGGCGATACGGTTATTGCAACGATGGCGGCGATGCTGGGTGCAGGGAAAACGCTGTCGGAAGCGGTTCTGTTGGCCAACAAGGCAGGTGGAATTGTCGTTGGCAAGCTCGGAACGGCGACGGTCACCCGCGAAGAGTTGTTCAGTTAGCGCAAAACAGGTCACGAGTGCAGCGCTGATCGCAGCAGAGTACCGAAAACGACCTGTTCTTCCCGGCTCGATGAATACTGACTTCTCAGTAGTTCAACGAGGTTAGAACGGGAGAAGTCGATGATTAAAAAATGTTTGCTGACAATTATCAGCATGCTCGTACTTGCCAATGCCTGTCATGCGGCCGCCAAGGTCGATGTCAATCAGGCCGATCAGGCCGCACTCGATGGTATCAAGGGCGTCGGCCCGCGTACATCGCAAGCTATTCTGGATGAACGTCAGAAGGGTGGAAAATTCAAGAATTGGGCAGACCTCGAGCAGCGCGTCAAAGGCATCAAGAAAAAAAGCGCAGTCCGGCTGTCCGATGCGGGCCTGACCGTGGATGGCAAGCCCCGCAAGGCTATCGAGCCGGCGCAATAGCAGGCTGTCGTTGCGGCGATGCCGGCCATCAGCACACGCGGATACTTCTGCGTTTAAAATGGTCAGCTTAACTTGACGCGACTGGACCCCATGGCTTACCTGACTTTAGAAGACACGATTGGCAACACGCCGTTGATCCAGCTCACGCGTATCGGCGGCGACAGCGTCGTCCAGCGTAACAACATTATCCTGGGCAAGCTCGAAGGGAATAATCCGGCGGGATCGGTCAAGGACCGTCCTGCACTATCGATGATCCGGCATGCCGAAGAGCGTGGCGACATCAAGCCCGGCGATACGTTGATTGAAGCAACTAGTGGCAACACCGGAATTGCACTGGCGATGGTCGCTGCAATGCGCGGCTACAAAATGATCTTGCTGATGCCCGAAAACCTCAGCGAGGAACGCAAGCAAAGCATGGCGGCTTACGGTGCAAAGATTATCCTGACGCCCAAAACAGGTGGTATGGAATACGCCCGTGACTTGGCGCAACAAATGCAAAAGGATGGCCAGGGCACTATTCTTGACCAGTTCGGTAATACAGATAATCCGCTGGCCCATTATCAGACAACTGGCCCGGAAATCTGGCGCGATACCGATGGCAAGGTTACTCATTTTGTCAGCGCGATGGGCACCACGGGCACCATCATGGGCGTGTCGCAATTCTTGAAGGAAAAAAATTCGGCCATTCAAATCGTCGGCGCACAACCGGAGGAAGGATCGCAGATTCCCGGCATCCGGAAATGGCCAGAAGCCTACCTGCCGAAGATTTTCGATCGTGCGCGTGTCGATCAGGTTGAAAACGTCAGCCAGTCGGCCGCAGAGACTATGGCAAGACGACTTGCTGCTGAGGAAGGTATTTTTTGCGGACCGTCCGCTTCGGGTGCTTGCGAGGTGGCATTGAGGATTTCCCAGAGCGTCGAGAACGCCACGATCGTATTTATCATCTGTGATCGTGGGGACCGCTATTTGTCGACCGGGATTTTTCCGGCCTGAGTCATACCGGTATTGGTCCGTATGCAGACACAAAAAAAGGATCATCTTTTGGATGATCCTTTTTTTTAATCCTGCGCGTCTTCCTGTGCGTCAGGACTGCCATCTTTTGGCTTGAACTGCTTGTCGCTAATGCGGAACTTGTCGCGCCGGTCGCCCATCAGGACGCGCAGGTCGCGAATGCTCAGGTCACTGACTTCGTGCATGCGGATCAATAGCGAAGCGCCGACCGGCAGGCGGCGATGGCGAATCTTGCTAATTACGGGAGGAGCAACTTCCAGCGCGCGCGAGAGGGCGGCATCATTTTTAAGGTTCAACTTGCTGATTAACGAATCAAGCAGGTTATTTGGATCGTACGCTAACAGATCTGAAAGCCGGTTACTGGACATGGTATGTTCTAACTGAGTGGTCATAATCTAAATAATTCCATAGGGCAAGTTGAGTGTACAAGAAAAAATGCGTCGTTTGTGGTTTATTAGCAATAAATGCTTGGACTACATCGAATTCATACAGTTGCAATTGCGCGCGCTTTTTTTTAGTAGTCGGGTACCAGCGGATATAGGACCTACTGACTGTGCAACCCAGATGGATACGAATATACAAAAATCAATGCGCAATTACTGCTGGATATCGTGAATTCATGATGAACGGAGGATCTCCCCGTTTTGTTTCTTCAATATTTCCGCGCGGTAGGTTAACGAAAATGAATTGCCTATTGATACTTCATTTCCAGTCACTCCAAGTTTATTCAGTCATCATGATGATACTTTGATAATTCTCAATGGAATGAGCCGCATCGTGTTCTTCTGTTACCGGTTTGCTGCTTTTTCCCGCGTCTGATCAGTTCCTGCAGGGGCCAGATTTAATGCCTGCCACCCGTCGTGGCCGAGCTTGTGCAAGGTCTCGATATTGCGTTCGAAAATGCTGGCGGCATCCGGAAATGCTTCTACAGCGAGGTCAATACTGCTTTCACGCAGTAGATGCAAGGTCGGGTAAGGCGACCTGTTGGTGTAATTGTCGATGTCGTCAGGCTGGGTACCTGCGAACTGATATTGCGGATGAAAGCTGGCGATCTGCAAGATGCCATCAAGCTGCAAGTCTTCCAGGGCCTGGTCGGCCAGCGCCAGG
>CAILRJ010000064.1 GCA_903836575.1 uncultured Burkholderiales bacterium | reverse complement strand
GTCTGGGTTGCCTGTTCCATGATTTGCCAAAAGCCATGCTGGCCGTGATCCAGCGCTACATTACCCGTCTCGAACGTGAACAGAACGCGCGCAATAGCGGCCTGCGCTGAAGTGGCAATCTGAAGGCGGACAACAGAGTGCTCCGTCCGGAGTACCCGTCTGCAGCTTGGTTACCGGCCCTGGCGCTTATTTGGCCGGAGCGATCGGCCCGATCGTGATGGTTTTGGTTTCGCGCAATAAACCACCATCACGCACGCCACCACTGACCACTCCCTCGCCTTGGATACGGCTCTCGCAATCGCGCTTGTCGTCCGGCGGCAGCGTGGCGCAGCGACGCAGCGCATTGGCCTCATAAGAGACATTGCCTTCATCAAGCTGATGGCGACGTGCCGCGTCGCGGGCGGCGGCGGCTTCTTGCAGGCAGGTCGCTTCGGATTGATTGGACTTGCCGCTCAGGCAGATCGCGCGGTCGGATTGATACGTTGCATCGACGCTGCCGGCCTTCTTATCGGCAGCGACGGCATTGCCGCCCAGGCCGGCGACCAGCACAACAGCACTCAGACAAAAAGAAATCTTCAACATCATCGCTCCCATTCAAAAATAGCAACGTAATTGGCCCGGTCAGGCCGGTCTGTTCGCTAACAAACATAAGCAACCCGATAAGCAAACCGATATGCAACCCGATAAGCAAACCACCAGTCGCCAGCAGCGCGACCACATCCTGCTGAAACCGCTGCCATACCGGCGCAGCGTTGACGCGGCCTTGCTGCCAGCCGATGCGGCGCGTACCATGCGCACACATAAAAATATTTGACAGGAAATGCCATGGACGACCGCTTGACTACCGATGAATACGACGCGCTGACCCAGATCGGCAAGGCTGCCCGCGGTGAACGCCCGAGCGCCTGCGTGGCTCGCAACTCGAAAAAACTCAATGGCCTGAAATTCATCAGCCATGCCCGCGACGGCCAACTGACGCTGACCGAAAAAGGTCAGCAGACGCTGTTCCTGAAACAATGCATCGAAGGCTTGCGCGCCGTCTCGACCGATGCGCTGGCGCACCTGTCGGCCGATGTCGCGCTGTTTCTGGGCAAGAAGGGCCACATCACCCGCGCCGATGACGGCACCTTTGCGATCACGCAGCGCGGCCAGGAATCGTTGGCTGATATTGATGCGGCTAGTAAGTATTAGAGGGGTGGGTTCGGTGTAATGCCCATCGGTTATTGCAACTTTGTATTAGGGTTTTGACGTTGAGACAGAGTACGTACCGAATCACCATCCCCGGCACGGAAACTGGATGGCAAGCGCTCTGCATCCGCAAGCAGGGTCAGTGTAATTTCGCAATAAAGCCTGCGAAAAAAACACTGCCCCTGGTTGCTGCCGATGGGGGTTTGCGACGGTGGGCAAAACCGAATCGGAGCCGCCTTCTTGCTATTGAGCTTGCTCACAACCGCATTAACGAAACTTGTCTTTGCGACCGGTCTTGATGTCGATAAAAAATTTCACGCCTTTTTCAGTCAGCTCGATAGCATCCGGCGGTTCGTCGCCGGCCAGTACACCGGACAAGACCGCCAGGCCTTCGCCCTTGCGCAGCAGCGCATCGGCCCGCTCGTACACATTCTTGCAACCGGTCTCAGCCATCAGGCTTTGCACAATCGGTACTTTCCAGGCATCGACACCGGCAGCCTGAAATTCGCACACCAGATAACCCTTGATACCGCCGTACCATTCGACCAGCAAACCCGACAAGCCATCTTCGTCACCATTCACCAGCACGACCGGCTTGGTCGTGGCGCCGCTGCGCTTGGCCACGGCGACTTTGACGCGGCGCTTGATCAACGCATGGTCAACCGGTTCGTTGGCATCGAAGCTCCAGATCCGCGCGCGAATTTGTGATTTGGAATTGTAGGCAGCGCGGGCAATGAACTGGCCGGAAGACGAATGCACCAGCGCGGTAATTCCGGCGGTCATTTTTTCTTGCGGGCGGCCGTCGACCCGTTCGACTGCCGAGGCGTAGACCCACGGCTGGCGTTCTTCGAGCAGGCTTTTTTCCTTGCCTTGTTTGATGGTGATGATAAGCATGAGGTGATTCCGGATGAGGTAACGCAATAAGAGAGGCCGGAAGTTCCGGCGCAGCTGCGCAGTGTAATAAAGTTTTGGTCTGACATCCATGCAATCATCAGACAATTCTTTTTTGCGCCGAAAGTCACCGATGAGTATCCGTAATCTGCAAGCCCTGTTCAACCCGACTTGCGTAGCGCTGATCGGTGCAACCAACCGTGCCGGCAGTATCGGTGCCGCTGTTCTGCACAACCTTGTCACCGGCGGTTTTGCCGGACGGATTCTTCCGGTCAATCCAAAACATCCGATTCTCAACGGCATGGTGGTCTGGCACGATGTCGCCAGCCTGCCAGTGGTGCCCGACCTGGCCATTATCTGCACACCGCCGGAGACACTGCCCGGACTCATCGCGGCACTTGGCGAGCGCGGCTGCAAGGCGGCTGTCGTGATGACCGCCGTCACCAGCGCGCAGCGCGAGGCAATGCTGCTGGCGGCCAAACCCCATCTGCTGCGCATACTGGGCGGTATCAGCGCCGGCTTGCTGGTACCCGCCATTGGCCTCAACGCCAGCTTTTCCTACGGCCCGGCTCTGCCCGGCAAACTGGCGTTCGTTTCGCAATCCGGCGGGCTGATGAATGGCGTGCTCGATTGGGCCACCACGCGCGGCCTCGGTTTCTCGAAGTTCATTTCGCTGGGCGAGAGTGCCGACATCGATTTTGGCGATCTGCTCGACTTCCTCGCCGGCGATCCGGCCACGCACGCGATCCTGCTGTTTCTGGAAGATGTTCGGCTGGCGCGCAAATTCATGTCGGCCGCGCGCAGTGCCGCGCGCGGCAAACCCATCCTCGTCATCAAGGCCGGCCGCTCCGGTGAAGGCGTGCGCCGTGCCGCGTCCCATACCGGCGTCCTGATCAGTCCGGACAGCATTTATGACGCGGCCATCCGCCGCGCCGGCATGCTGCGGGTGGACTCAACCGAAGCCTTGTTCGGTGCGGTCGAAACACTGGCGCGTGCCAAGCCGATGCATGGCGAACGCCTGACGATTCTGACCAATGGCGGCGGTCCCGGCATCATGGCCAACGATGCGCTGATGCGTCGGCAAGGCACGCTGGCCACGCTGACCGCGACCACCATCGGCCGGCTGGAACCGGTATTGCCGTCCGCATGGTCACGCTCGAATCCGGTCGACCTGGGTGGCGATGCGCCGGTCGAACGCTATCGCGCGGCACTGGCCGGTCTGCTCGAAGACGCCAATTCCGATGCCATCCTGTTTATCCATGCACCCGGCGCACTGGTGGCCAGCGCCGATGTGGCGCGTGCGCTGGTGCCGCTGGTGAAGCAGTCGTCGCGTAATGTGCTGACCTGCTGGCTCGGTGGCGCGGCCGTCTCGGAAGCACGCCAGCTCTGTTCGGCCGCCGGCATCGCCACCTACGACACGCCGGAAGAAGCGGTGCGCGGCTTCATGCAGATCATCGACTTCCGGCATAACCAGCAATTGCTGATGCAGGTACCACCCGCCCTGCCCGAACGCGGTACCTGCGAGCGCGCACGCGCCCAGGTACTGGTGCGTACCGCGCTGGCCGAAGGCCGCACGCTGCTGTCCGAACCGGAAACCAAAACCGTGCTGGCTGCCTATGGCATCCCGGTGGTCGAAACCAGTACCGCTGACAGCGTTGACGAAGCAGTCCGGCAGGCAATACGGATCGGTTTTCCGGTCGCCATCAAGATTTTGTCGCCGCAGATCTGGCACAAGTCCGATGTCGGCGGCGTCGCACTCGACCTCGACAATGCCAGCGCAGTGCGCCAAGCCGCCAATGCCATGCACAAGCGCCTGTGTAAATTGCAGCCCGATGCCGAACTGCAGGGCTTTGCCGTGCAGGCGATGGCACGCCGGCCGCAGGCGCATGAATTGATTGTTGGCGTCAGCACCGATCCGGTGTTCGGCCCGATCATCCTGTTCGGCCAGGGCGGCATCTCGGTAGAAGTCGTCGATGACCATGCGGTCGGTCTGCCGCCGCTCAATTCGGTGCTGGCCGGCGACATGATTGCGCGCACCCGCATCGCCCGGTTGCTGGCCGGCTACCGCAACCTTCCGGCAGCTGACATTGACGCCATCAGCCGCACCCTGGTGCAGATTTCCAATCTGGTCGAAGACTTGCCGGAACTGGTTGAACTCGACATCAATCCGCTACTGGCCGACGGCCACGGCGTCATTGCCCTCGATGCCCGCATGCGCATCGCCACACCGCGACGCACCTCGCGGCTGGCGATCCGGCCTTATCCGCAATCGCTGGAACAGGTCACCGACTGGCATGGCGAAGCGCTGACCATCCGGCCGATCAAGCCCGAGGATGGCGAAGCCCATGTGATTTTTTTCAATCAGCTCAATCCTGACGACGTGCGCTACCGCGCGTTTTCAAGCATTCGCCAGTTGCAGGAACCGCAGGTCGCCCGGCTGACGCAAATCGACTATGACCGCGAGATGGCCTTCATCGCCACGCGCATCGGTGCCGATGGCCAGCGCGAAACACTCGGTGTGGTCCGTGCCGTTGCCGATGCCGATAACCACGAAGCCGAATTTGCCATCATCGTGCGCTCGGACATGAAAGGCCGCGGTCTCGGCCGCCTGCTGATGCAGCGCCTGATCGATTATTGCCGCAGCCGCGGCACCCATTTCATCATTGGCGAAACCATGTCTGATAACCGGGGCCTGCTGACACTGACCCAAAAACTCGGCTTCATTGCCAAGCCGGTTGCCGGAGAACACATCATGTCGCTGCGCCTCGACCTCGGTTGAGCGATTGGCTTTGTGCGCTCGCGCACAGACCCTGGCAGGCTGGACGCGCACAGTGGCCGCTCCCCCATTTTGAAAGGAAACACCATGATCAAGAATGCATCAGCAGTCTGGCAAGGCGGTATCAAGGACGGTGGCGGCACGATTTCAACTGAAAGCGGCGTGCTCAAGGAAGCCCCGTACGGATTCAATGCCCGCTTCGAGGGTGGCAAGGGCACTAACCCCGAAGAACTGATCGGTGCGGCGCATGCCGGCTGCTTTTCGATGGCGTTGTCGCTGATGCTGGGCGAGGCCGGCATGGTGGCCGAGCGCATCGACACCAAGGCAGCGGTCACGCTGGAAAAAGTGGGTGACGGCTTTACCATCACTGCCAGCCATCTGACCGTGGTCGTGAAAATGCCCGGCGCCGATGCCGCAAAATTTGCCGAGATCGCTGCCAAGGCCAAGGCCGGCTGCCCGGTATCGAAATTGCTGACCGCGACAATTACGATGGATGCCCGACTGGAAGCCTAAGCCTCTCAGGGAGCGCAGGGAGCGGCGCCAATCCGCTCCTTGCACAGCGGAGTAAAATGCGACTCCGGTCGCACATGCGACCCCACTTCATCCTCATAGCAATGTCCGACACTCCCGACCAGCAAGACCTCCCCGATATCGATCCCGATGCCGACATCAATGAGCCGCGCCTGTGGCGCAGTGTTGGCTGGACCGCCCGCGTCATGAAGAACGATGACGACGAAGGCTGGGCCGTCGCGATGATCAAGGACGGCGAAGCCGAACCGGCGCTCATTGGTCCATGGACCATGGGACGCAACAAAAAAGACCCGAAGCCGCTCGATACGAATGCCTTCAATACGCTGGTCAAGACTGCCTCCGAAGTATTGCGTCGCCACGAGCAGCAACTGCACGCGCAATTGCACAAGAGCGTGATGGTCAGCACCGATACCGCCGAATTCGAAGTCACGCTTGACATCGTTCCGGATGACGACGATCCGTACGCGCTGCTCACTGCACGCGACGGTTACGGCGAACAGCTTGCCCAGGTGCGAGTGGCGCCCAACTTCAAGCTGACACGGGCCACCGCCAGCATCTGGATCGACAACGACTTTCGCAAACCCAACCAGTAACCGTGAGCACAGTGAGCACCACTGACACGTCACGCTATGTGGTGGCGGTGCGCGCGCTGTGCGAATTCACGGCAAAACAGGGTGACCTCGACCTGCGTTTCACGCC
>CAILRJ010000063.1 GCA_903836575.1 uncultured Burkholderiales bacterium | reverse complement strand
GGTTCGAGCAAAAAGGCCCAGGCCAGCATGATGAGCCCTACCGAAACCTGGCGCACTACCGAGCCATTGACGTTGCGCACCACATCACGCGGCTTGATCCATGACAGCACCAGCCACAGACAGGAAAACACCACGACCAGTGCCGAGATAGTTTTCGGAAAAACTGATCCGAGCATCGAAAAATCATCGGCGGCCAGATAGGCAGCCACACCGAGCACGATGAACAGCACGCACGTTACCAGCGACGTCACATTACGGTAAGCAGGGGTCATCATGTCGGTCTCCGGTCAGCGCTGGCGGCTCTAGCAGCGGCCTTGCGGGCACGCCGTGCACCGATCAGCGGATAGAGCAATCCGAGCAGGATGAAGACGATAATGCCCAGCGAAATCGGCCGGCCGAAAAACTCCTGCGGGATATTGCCGCGGGCACCGCCAATCAGAAAGCCTTGCACGAATCCGCGCTCGGCGATGGTTCCCAGAATCAGGCCCAGCACGATCGGCGATGGCGTAAAACCGGCGCGCGCCAGACCCCACGCAATGATGCCAAGCACCACCATCTGCTGCACTTCGTGCGGATTATTATGGATCGCAAAACTGCCCAGTATCGTCAGAAACGCCACCGACGGCACCAGCAGCGCTTTCGGCACGCCGACGATGAACTTGAACGCATAGCGACCAATCACCAGGCCGACCGGCAGCATCAGCACGGTGGCAATGATCAGCCCCCAAATAAATGTGTAGACAATCGAACTCTGCTCGGAAAACAGCGTCGGTCCGGTGCGGATCCCCTGCACCAGCAACGCACCCAGCATGATGGCATCGGGCGGCGTGCCGGGGATACCGAGTACCAGCGTCGGAATGAAACCGCCGCCGACGGTGGCATTGTTCGCCGACTCGGTGGCAATGATGCCGTCCGGTTCGCCGTTGCCGAAATTGTCCCGCCGCGGCGACACCCGGCGTGCTTCGGAATACGCGACCAGCGAGGCGATCGATCCGCCTGCGCCGGGCAGGATGCCGACCACGGTACCGATCAGCGAACTGCGTACCAGATTGACCTTGCTGCGCATCAGTGCACCGCACGCTTCGGCCAGCCGGAAACCATTGCCGGCGCTGGCGCTTTGCAGATGCGGATCGGGATTGGCCACCAGACCGATGATCACCGGGATGCAGTAGATGCCGATCAGCGCGCCGACGACGTCGATACCGCCCAGCAGTGACTTGAGTTCTCCGACGTAACGAATGTCACCGCCGACTTCGGCCACGCCGACCATCGACAACAGCAAACCAAGCCCGCCGCCAATGAGGCCTTTGATCAGGCTGCCTTCGCTCAATGCCGCGATCAGTGTCAGACCAAGAATCGCCAGCCAGAAATATTCGACCGGCCCGAACTTCAGCGCAATCGTGGCCAGCGGTGGCGACAGCATCAGCAGGCAGATCGCACCGACCAGTCCGCCGAAGACCGACGCCAGGCAAGCCAGCGTCAGCGCGAGATCGCCGCGCCCCTGCTTGGCCATCGGATAGCCATCGAAGGTCGTGGCAATCGCCGACGGTGTGCCGGGTGTATTGAGCAAAACAGCGGAATAGGCGCCACCGTAAATTGCGCCGGTGTAGATCGCGCCGAGCGAAATCAGCGCCGTCGCCGGTGCCATGGCAAACGTAAACGGCACCAGCACTGCGACTGCCATCGTCGCACTCAGTCCCGGCAGTGCACCGATGACCGTACCGGCAATCACACCGCCGAGCGCGAGCAGCAAATTGAGCGGCGTGAGCGCATCAAGTAAAAAATCGAGTCCGAACATGGGGAATCGCTTCCAGAGGTGGGCCGTCGGCAGAAGCGCTGGCGATGCCTGCAAGGATCAGCAGCCTCCACCAACGCGCACGGCATGATCCGATCGGGCGGCAGGTACACCGCAGGGCAGGAAAGCCGGAATCAGCGCTTGCGGATACCCATCTCTTTGGCGATCCCTTCATAGCGTGCCTTGACGTCGGCCATGAATTTCGGCATCCCGGCCGGACCGATATTGAGCATCGCAAACCCGTTGTCTTCCATGATCTTGATGAAAGCAGGATCGCGATTGACCTTGCCGAGCAGTTCGGCAAGCTTGGCCTGTACCGGCGCCGGTGTCGACGCTGGCACCGCTACACCACGATAGGCACCGCCCACCAGATCAAAGCCGGATTCCCTGAAGGTCGGGCAATCCGGCAATTTTTGCTGGCGCTGTTCCATCGCCACGGCAAGGCAGCGCACTTGCTTGCCGAGCTGGACCTGCACCGTCGTATAGCCCCAGCTGGCACTGACCTGACTGCCCAGCAGTGCCGTGTTGGACGGGCCGGTGCCGCCGAATGGAATGTAGGTGGTCTTGATGCCGGCCATCTTGTCGAAGCGCTGCTGCGCGATGTGATTCGACGAGTTGGTGCCCGAACCGGACAGGGTCAGCGCGCCCGGTGATTTTTTGGCAGCAGCGATGTAATCGGCCAGATTCTTGATCGGACTATCGGCCGGCACCAGCAAGGCGTCCGGCGTGAAATGGAACCAGTACAGGGTATGGATATCGTCGGTCTTGTAACCGACATTTTTTTCGAGCGGTTGCATGACGATGTGCGGCAGGTTGGTGCCCATCACGGTATAGCCATCCGCCGGCATGCCATTGAGCTGCGACCAGCCGGCCGCCCCGCCCGCGCCGGCCTTGTACTGAATCGCCATCGACTGGCCGGTGAGTTTCTTGAAGGTGGTGTCCTGGAAGCGTGCCGAAATATCGGACTCCCCACCGGGGCCAAATGGAATGATGTAGTTGATGGTCTTGTCCGGATAATCCGCCGCCATCGTACCCATCGAGGATGTTACCGCCAGTGCTGCGAGCACCGCCTTCCATGCCTGTCTCTTCTCCATGCTGTCTCCGCCTTGTCGTTTGTTTTAAAACAAATCATCGTTGCAGTGTGTTCCAGTTTGCATCGGCGGTAACTGACTGCCGGTGCAAACGTGTACCTGATTGATAGTAGGTGCAATGTTTTCATAAGTCAAATGAATGATATAGATGATCTAGTTGTCTTTAATCCTGCTGCAGCGAGTACGCTCCGCGCGGCAATATTAGCGGCGGAGTTGCGGAGCATTAGGTGCAGCGATGAAAGCGATCCGAACGGATCGCTTACCGGCAAATCAATTGCGGCGACGACGCGCCAGCAAAGCGATGAGGCCCAGACCGCCAAGCAACAGCATCAGGCTGCCTGGCTCGGGCACCGGACTCACGCTAGTGGCACGCAGCCCGACTGTCAGATTTTCGACCGTTGGCCATAGCGGAGCGATATCCGACGAAATCGATGACACGGTCAGGCTGCGCAAGGTATTGCTCGACACAAAACCGAAGAAAGAATTCACGGTCGCAGCAGCGATGGTTTGCACGACCGTCCCGGTCTGGTCGGTGGCGGTGAGCCTGAGCGCACCATCGGCAAACAGCCCTTTGATTTCAGTGCCAAAAAAATAACCACCTATCGCTTGCGCGCCGTCAGTAAAACCGTTGAAGGTGATGGCATCAGTGGCGATATCGGTCGAGAGCCATGAATTGGCCACCGAACCGGCGACGTAAAACCTCGCCGTGGATGCCGTTGCGGTGTAAGCGTACGTGCCGGCCTGTCGATCAAGCGGGCTGGATGGATATCCGTTGAAGTCGAGATCGTTGAACGTATCGACACCCGGTGCACGGGTTGCGGCAGTGAAATCTGCCGCCGTCGTGTAGACGACGAATGCCGCATGGGACAAATTCGATAGGCAGAAAAATAGCAGAGCTGCCAAAAAACGAAAGGATAAAAACTTGATCATGATGATGAACTCTTTCAGTGAGTGACTTCGTAACGGCGCAGCCTGCGCGCTTCATCCCGCATTGCTTTACATTGCAGCGGCAATCGTCCACCTTGCCGCGAAGACGGATTGATCAAAAAAATGCTTCATCGATGAATGTGCCGGTCTCAGTGTGACACCGGCAAACGCAAACAGGCCCCCTGTCCGACCCGGGTTTGCGCTGCATCACTTTGAAGGAACCGGACTGGCGAATCAGAGAATCAATACAGATCTTGTCTTCCCGAAAAAAACTCCGGGGCAATCGCATTCGGCGAAACATGGCTCGCAGGAAGTCCGGGGACATCGTGCGCGTAAGGTGGTGTAATGCCGCTTTGCCGGCGCCAGCGATGAGGGCATTGAAAGCGCTAATTGTCGGGTCCAACCATCAATCCGATAGGGCTGATGCGAGCGTGATGATCGTGCGAACCGGCGCCGCTCCGGTACGCATAAAGTAGTCAAACAAGGCGATGCAGATCGATCGATTCCGTCGCAATAAAATCACCACAAACCGCGCGAGCGGTCCATAAGGAATCAACATGCAGGCAATTCAAAACATCAACCTGGTCTCTTTGCTTGACACGCTGATAAGCCTGAGCACGGCTTTCGTGCTGGGTGGC
>CAILRJ010000062.1 GCA_903836575.1 uncultured Burkholderiales bacterium | reverse complement strand
TTCGCCGCTACTAACGCCGCTACCTTCTCCGTCGCCCCGAGAGCACGCAACTCCCGATACATCGTCGTGCCGCGTTTCCACTGCTTAAGCTGAATTGCTCGCAATCGATGGCGTATCCATTCGTCCAGCGTGCGCCAGACTCGTGGTGTTTGTGCCAATCCGAAGTACGCTTTCCAGCCCGGCATGGTGCGCCGCAGCGGTTCGATCAGTTCGGTCATGCTGCGCCCACCGCTACGACGGGTCAGTTGCCGTATCCGCTGCTTGAACGTCGCTAGCGCTTTGGCCGATACCTTACGTTTGATCTCGCCTTTCGGGGCAGCCCACAGGCTGTAACCTAGAAACTTGCGACCAAACGCGCTGGCCACTGCACTTTTCGACGCATTGATCGTCAAGTGCAGCGTGTCATAAAGACGCTTGAGCAGTGCCATCACACGTTCGCCCGCTTTCCGGCTGCGTACATACACATTGCAGTCGTCGGCGTACCGAACGAAGCGGTGGCCCCGCCGTTCCAGTTCCCGATCCACTTCGTCGAGCAACACATTGGCCAGTAGCGGCGAGAGCGGTCCGCCTTGCGGCGTGCCCTGTTCGCGCTGACTCACGACACCTGCGTGCACGATGCCCGCGTTCAGATATGCCCGAACCAGCCGAATAATCCCGGCATCGACGATGCGTTTCTGTAAGCGGTCGATCAAGACATCGTGGTTGACCCGGTCAAAGAACTTTTCCAGATCTACATCCACCACGACCCGGTTTCCGTCCTCCACATATTGCTGTGCTTCGAGCACCGCATCATGCGCACGACGACCCGGACGAAATCCGTGACTGTGTTGACTAAACGTAGGATCGATCAACGGTTGCAGCACTTGCAGAACGGCTTGCTGGATCAGCCTGTCCACCACGGTGGGGATCCCCAATTCACGTACGCTGCCATCAGCTGTGCTCTGATGTTCGGCAATGCGGTTACCAGATAACGGCCGGTCGCGGCGATGTCCATGCCGTCCACGCCTGCTGCACCTTTGTTCGCCTTCACGCGTTTCCACGCGCGTTGCATGTTCTCTCTCGCAAGCACTTGCGCAAGCAAGCCTTGCCCTGCGCTCACCGTGCCAGGCCGCGTGGGACGAGCTTCATCACTGAGCACGCCAGAGACAGCTTCACCGTCCCCTACCGTGATCCGCCCCGCTCGCGCGGGCATCTGATGCAATGCTTTCCCCATCGACATGGTGGTTCAACGCTCCTTCTCGTTCGGTCCTTCACCCATATTGCGGCTACTACGACCTCTGCTGACTTCTCGCTCCGGCTTGCGCCGTCGCCCTTTCAGGCACTAGGCGAGATCTCCCCAGGTAAGAACGCACTCCTTCACCGCACAACCGCCGGATTTACGCCGCCTCATCCTTGACCACAAGAGCTTCGCGGTTTTTGGCCCGCTCGCCCTGATCGGCAACGCCTTCTATCCGGTTCTTGTACATCGGCTCGCGGTTTCGCTCCACGCTTCCTTTCCACGCTCGGTCGCCCTCACGCAGTTGCGCTTCACTTCGCTCGCTGTGGTCAGCTTACGGGAGGACTTGCACCTCCAAGAGTGCGCCCATGCTGGGCGCACCAAAAAAAAGCCCCCGACAAATTATCGGGGGCTAAAATCCACACCCGAAAGGTGCGGACAGGGAATCCTGTTGCTACGGGTCAATTCTCTGCAGCAGGCCTCCATTGCCTGCGGTGGCAACGCGGAGAATTTGCTGCAGTCGGAGATCACTGACTCACGTCAGATTTGGTCGGGATAGCTTCCGGGCGTGCGTCCGAGCTTCGAACGACTGTTGTCAAGAGCGAAATATCCTGCAAAATGAACCGGACATCGTCGCGCTGCACCCCAGATTACATTGAGCGTCGTCTTATGAACGACAGGTCGATGGGGAATCATAAGTGGTGCCGCGCGCCGGGTCTGTTCGACAACACACACAGGAAGTCCAGTTTGATGATTACAGCAACATCGCAAGCTGATGGCAACTTAGCCGCTCGCCCCGGGAACGGTGCGATCTTGGGCATCGAAGTAGTACGTCATGCGCTTGCGCGGACTGAGGTACGCATGCACTTCGCGCGACAGCTGCGACGGTTTCAGGCTGGCCGCCACATTGAGTGCGGGCTCGTGTTGCAGATCAAGAATGGTCGCCTCGTCTTTCGGTACCGCCGGATCGTAGATCAGCACCCATGGGCGCAATGGCTGGGCCGAATTAACCGACACCACCATGCCCAACGTTCCGTTGGACAGCTGCACCACGGTGCCCGGCGGATAGATCCCCATGCAACGGATGAACAGGTTCAGCGGCGCAATTTCGAACTGCGCGCGCTGCTGAGTAAACAGCTGCGACAGAGCTTCATGCGGGCTGAGCGAATCGGCCGGATTGTGCTGATTGCAGAGGTTGTCGTATTCATTGACGATTGCCATCAAGCGCGCCAACGGAGCAATCTGTGCACCCTTCAGATGCGCCGGATAACCGCTACCGTCGAAATGCTCGTGATGCTGGCGGATGATGTCCATCGCCTTCGCCGACAACCCCAGGCGCTGCCCGATCGGTTCGCCATAAGCGCAGTGCTGTTCGATCAGGTTGCGCTCGGCGCGGCTGAGCGGCTCCGTCTTTTGCAGCACACGGTCCGGGATATCGGTCTTGCCGACGTCATGGAAAATACAGCCGATACCAAGCTGGCGGATATCTTCGGCTGGCACGCCAACTTCGCGTGCCAGTAACATCGCCAATACCGACACATTGAGTGCATGGAAGTACAGGTCTTCGCCGACTGTCTTGTCGTTCATCAGGTGAATCGCGATGTCCTTGTGCGACAGGATCGACGTCAGCATCTGGCTCACCAGTATTTCGGCGCTGGCACGCGCTTCCAGCGGCCGCGAAAACAGTTTGCTGCCGATATCCTTGAGCGAACCGGCAGCGCGCACGAACTGGCTTTCACAAGCGGCGGTTTCGGCGCGCTGCTGCCGGATACGTTCCAGCCGCACCGCGCGCTCGGCCGCCTGCAACAGTTGTTCCGCGCTCGGCGACGGCACTGGTGCAACGACAGCAACCGGCACCACCTTCTTCGGCAGCGGGGGCACGTCGGAACGTGACGGATCGATACGGATTTTTTTCAGCCCCAACTTGCTGATGGCCTTGATCTGGTCGGCATTTTTAATCTTGAAACTGCTCAGCAGGAAATCATGATTCAGCCATTCAAGGTCAAGACAGACATACAAACCGACGCAAAGCTGGTCGGCACCAACGAAGCTGGGTTTATCCTGTTTGTCGACCATCGATGTAGGCTCCTGTTGAAAAGCGGGCAATTTATGTCAATGAGTGACGCTCAACAGGGCTACGGTACGCTGTTCCAGCCATACCTTTGCCGCGCCGTTCACATGTGGCGAAAGCCGTTCGCGCACCATCGCGTGATAGTCATCGAGCCAGGCCAACTCGTCAGGACGCAGTAATGCCAGGTCGAGACAGCGGCTGTCGATCGGGCACAAGGTCAGGGTTTCGAAACGCAAGTATTCACCGAATTCGGTGCTCGTTGCCGGCACGTTGAGCACCAGATTTTCGACCCGCACGCCCCACTTGCCGGGCCGGTAAATTCCCGGCTCGATCGATGTGATCATGCCCGGTTCCATCGCGGTATGCGGCTCCGGCATGGCGGACGCAGCAATCACTTGCGGGCCTTCGTGCACATTCATGAAGTAACCGACACCATGACCGGTGCCGTGGCCGTAGTCGATCCCGGCCGACCAGATCGGCGCCCGGGCGATCGCGTCCAGCATCGGCGCGCGCGTGCCGCGCGGGAACTGCGTGCTGCTTAGTGCAATGACTCCTTTAAGTACCAGCGTCACATCGCGCCGCTGGGCCGCAGAAGGCTGGCCGACCGGCACGATGCGGGTAATGTCCGTAGTGCCGCCGAGGTACTGGCCACCGGAATCGATCAGCAACAGGCCATCGCCTTCAATGACCGCATGCGACGCTGGCGTCGCATGATAGTGCGGCATTGCGCCATTGGCATTGAAGCCGGCGATGGTGCCGAAGCTCGGGCAGACGAAACCGGGGCGGCGCGCACGCGCGGCTGTGATCTGCTCGTCGATCGACAATTCGGTCACAACGTCTTTTCCCAGCGCCTGGTCGAGCCAACTAAAAAATTCGCACAGCGCCGCGCCATCCTGCTCCATCGCCCTGCGCACATGCGCGGCTTCTGCCTCGCTCTTGCGCGACTTGGCGAAGGTGGTTGGATTGATCGCTTCGACGACACGAGTAGCATCAGGCACGGCTCGCCGCAGCCCGAGCGTGATGCGGCGCGGGTCGAGCAGCATGACCGCATCGGCCGGCAACGCACCCAGTACCGGCGCAGCCTGTGCGTAAGGTGCGAGGTCAACACCATCGGCAGCCAGCGCGGCGATCACCTCGGCCGGCACCTTGCCGTCGGCAACAAAAATTGTCGCCTGCTGCAAACCAACCAGCGCATGCGCTACGAAGATCGGGTTGTAATTGACATCGGCACCACGCAGGTTAAACAGGTAAGCGATGTCATCGAGCGTCGACAGCAAATGCCAGCCGGCACCGGCGGCCTGCATCGCCAACCGCAATTGCACCAATTTGTCGGCGCGCGCCATCGTCGCGTGAGGCGGCAGATGTTCGTAGATGGCTTGTGTCGGCAAGGTCGGACGGTCGGTCCAGACTTGCTCGAACAAGTCGAGATCAGTGCGCAACGTCGCACCGCGCGCCTCAATAGCCTGCTCCAGCAAACGCGCTGCGGCCAGGCCCAGCACCGCGCCATCGACGCCGGCCACCTGACCCGGTTGCAGCGACTGTGCCAGCCACTCGATGTGCTGCAAGCTATTACCGGCCGGGATTTTCATCAGTGCGATACCGGTACCGGCCAGCTCGGCCTCGGCCTGCGACCAGTAACGGCTATCGGCCCACAAACCGGCAAAATCCGCAGTGACAATGAGCGTGCCGACCGAGCCGGTAAAGCCGGACAGC
>CAILRJ010000061.1 GCA_903836575.1 uncultured Burkholderiales bacterium | reverse complement strand
GCGCTTCGTCGAAGACGACTGGGAAAACCCGACACTCGGTGCCTGGGGTCTGGGCTGGGAAGTCTGGCTCAATGGCATGGAAGTGACACAGTTCACGTACTTCCAGCAAGTCGGCGGACTCGACTGCAAACCGGTACTGGGCGAAATCACCTACGGTATCGAGCGCCTGGCGATGTACTTGCAAGGCGTTGAAAACGTCTATGACCTGGTCTGGACCGAAGCCACCAGCAATGGCGTCACGCGCAAGCTGACCTATGGCGATGTATTCCATCAAAACGAGGTCGAGCAATCCACCTACAATTTCGAGTACGCCAATACCGATTTCCTGTTTTCGCAATTCACCAGTTTCGAAGCTGAAGCCAAGCGCTTGATGGAAGTGCCACTGACCTTGCCGGCCTACGAAATGATCCTCAAGGCCGCACACAGCTTCAACATGCTTGATGCACGCGGCGCCATTTCAGTGACCGAGCGGGCCGCCTATATCGGCCGTATCCGCACGCTCTCGCGCGCGGTCGCGCATGCGTATCTGGCCTCGCGCGAACAGCTTGGTTTTCCGATGTGCGACGTAGTAACCGGCACGCAACTGCCGGCCTGAATGCGGCCCGGAATATAGCCCCATCCTCGCCCCACTAATTCCGGTCGCCACCTGCTGGCGGCCCGCTTCTGAAATGACTGCCCAATCATGAATCAAACGCTGCTGGTCGAACTGCTTACCGAAGAACTGCCGCCGAAGGCGCTCGCCAAACTGGGCGATGCCTTTGCCAATGGCGTCGTTGCCGGGCTCACTGCACGCGACTTCCTCGATGCCGGTGCAATCGCGACCACCTATGCATCACCGCGCAGGCTCGCCGTCACCATCACGCATGTGCGCCCGGTCTCGCCCACCAAAACAATGCGTGACAAGGTGCTACCGGTCTCCGTGGCACTCGATGCCGACGGTAATCCGACGGCACCGCTGCTGAAAAAACTGGCCGCCATGGCCAACGCGATTCCGGGTGCAAGCCCGACGCTGGCAGATCTTGAACGCGCCGCCGATGGCAAGGCCGAGAGCTTCTTTTACAACTACAGCGCGCAAGGCGCGTCCTTGCGCGACGCTTTGCAAAACGTACTGGAAGACGCCATTGCCAAGTTGCCGATTCCGAAATTGATGAGCTACCAGCGTCCCGACGGCAGCACCGTGCAATTCGTACGCCCGGTACACAAGCTCATCGCGCTGTTCGGCGATGAACTGGTGCCGGTATCGCTACTGGGCCTCCAGGCAGGCCGGATCACGCTGGGCCACCGTTTCCTGTCCGAAGGTGACTTACGCATCAGCGATGCCGACAGTTACGCCGGCACGCTTGAAGTACAGGGCAAAGTTATCGCCAGCCCGACCGTGCGCAAGGAACACATCCGCGCCGCACTGCTCGCTGCTGCGGGTGCCGACCGGGTGCTGATGCCCGAAGCGCTGCTCGATGAAGTCTCGGCACTGGTCGAATGGCCGGTCGTCTATGCCTGTCATTTTGAAGAAGAGTTTCTGACCGTGCCGCAGGAATGCCTGATCCTGACGATGCAGACCAACCAGAAATATTTTGCGCTGACCGATGAACAAGGCAAGCTGCGTTCGCGCTTTCTGATCGTCTCGAATATCGCCACCGACGACCCGCAACACATCATCGGCGGCAACGAGCGGGTGGTCCGTCCGCGCCTGTCGGATGCCAAGTTTTTCTTTGAGCAGGACAAGAAAAAAACCCTGGCCGAGCGTCTGCCCGGACTGGCCGGCATCGTCTATCACAACAAGCTCGGTACGCAGGCGCAACGCAGCGCGCGCGTGACCGCACTGGCCGGCAAGCTCGCGCTGGCCAGCGGCACCGACGTGGACCTGGCCGAGCGCGCCGCGCTGCTGGCCAAGACTGACCTGATCACCGATATGGTCGGCGAATTCCCTGAACTGCAAGGCATCATGGGCACGTATTACGCGCACCATGACGGCGAACCGGCCGAAGTGGCACAGGCGATTTCCGAGCACTATCAACCGCGCTTCGCCGGCGACGCACTGCCGGCCAGCCCCACTGGCACCGCCGTCGCGCTGGCCGACAAGCTCGAAACCCTGGTCGGCATCTGGGGCATCGGACTGCAGCCAACCGGCGACAAGGACCCGTTCGCATTGCGTCGTCACGCATTGGGCGTATTGCGCATGCTGATCGAAAAGCGCCTGCCGCTGTCGCTCTCGACAGTACTGGGCGACACCGTCGCGCTGTTCGCGGACAATCCCGCATTCACGGCACCCGGCCCGGAATTGCTGGCTTTCCTCTACGACCGCTTGCGCGGCCTGTTGCGTGAGCGCGGCTTTACACCCAACGAAATCGAAGCCGTGCTCGCCCAGCAACCGGACGTCCTCGAGAACATCATCGACCGCCTTGATGCGGTCCACGCCTTTGCTGCGCTGCCCGAAGCCGGGTCGCTGGCCGCGGCCAACAAGCGTATTACCAACATCCTGAAAAAGACCGACGGCACGCCCGGTCCGGTTCACACCGGCCTGCTGCGCGAAATCGCCGAGGAAGCGCTATACGGCGCGATGACGATGCTGCAACCGCATGTCGATACCGCCTTCGCCAGAGGCGATTTCAGCGGCACCTTGTTATCCCTGGCGCAGTTGAGCCACAACGTCGATGCCTTCTTCAAGGATGTGATGGTGATGGCCGAAGACGAGCAACTACGGGCTAACCGGATCGCACTGCTGTCACAACTGCACGCGATGATGAACCGGGTAGCCGACATTTCCAAGCTGGCCACATGAGCGATCGCACACCACCAATCAAATTGATCATCCTCGACCGCGATGGAGTGATCAACCAGGATTCGGACGCCTTCATCAAATCGGCGGCAGAGTGGATACCGCTACCCGGCTCGATGGAAGCGATCGCGCGCCTGAACCAGGCCGATTATCGCGTCGTGGTCGCGACCAACCAGTCCGGACTGGCGCGCGGGTTGTTCAACATGCCCACGCTCAATGCCATCCACCAAAAAATGCACGCTGCCGCGCAGCTCGTTGGCGCTGAAATCGACGCGGTTTTCTTTTGTCCGCATGCCGCCGACGACAATTGCGATTGCCGCAAACCCAAACCTGGGCTGCTCCATGAGATTGCACTGCGTTATGGTGTTGATCTGAAAGGCGTACCGACGATTGGTGATTCCCTGCGTGACCTGCAGGCCGGCTTCGTGGTCGGCTGCACGCCCTATCTGGTACGCACCGGCAAGGGCTTGAACACCGAAACCAAAGGCGGTTTGCCACCTGGCACTCTCATTTTTGACAATCTGTCCGCGGCGGTCGACCACTTGCTGATGCCGGCCTGACCCACCCTTTATTTTTTCCGGAGTTCCGATGTCGCGTTTCATTCTGCTGTTGCGGTCGCTCGTGTTTCTTGTCGTGCAGGTTGTCGTCACGATCCCGTGGGCCTGCCTCTGTTTTATTTGTCTGCCGCTGCCGTACCGTGCGCGCTACTTCATCACATCACGCTGGAATGTGTTCGTCATCTGGCTGGCCAAGGTCGTCTGTGGCATCCGCTACGAAGTGCGTGGCCGCGCCAACTTGCCCGATACACCGGTGATTTTGCTCTGCAAACACCAGTCGGCCTGGGAAACAATTTTTCTGTTGGCCGATATGCCGCGCCCGTTGATCTTCGTGCTGAAAAAAGAATTACTGTACGTGCCGTTCTTCGGCTGGGCACTCGCGCTGCTGCGCATGATCCCGATTGACCGCAGCAATGGTCGCGATGCCTTTGCGCAGGTCGTCGTACAGGGACGGCAACGCCTCGCTGATGGCCAATGGGTCATCATGTTCCCCGAAGGCACCCGTACCGAAGTCGGCAGCCAGGGCAAATACAAGGGCGGTGGGTCACGTCTGGCGATCGAAACGGGTACCGTGGTGGTACCGATCGCCGTCAACTCGGGCCAGTGCTGGCCAAAAAATTCCTTCATCAAGAAGCCCGGCCTGATCACGGTATCGATCGGTGCACCGATCTCCCCTGAGGGCAAAACCCCGACCGAACTGATGCAGGCTGTCGAAAACTGGATAGAGTCCGAAATGCGGGTGATTTCACCGACGATCTACGCCACCCCTTTCATCAAAAAATAAGCAATCTCACTGAGCGAACCGTCCGCCCTTGCGCATTGAACCCACTCCAGCGGCCATGCCTGAGCCACAACTGAATCTGTTTGCAGCAGAGCTAACGCCAACTGCCGACACGGTGGCGGCATTGCCGAAACGTCGTCTGCATGTCGGCAACCACATCCTCGAATTTACCCTGAAGCGCTCAAACCGCCGCAGCATCGGCTTCATCATTGATGACGCCGGTCTGCGCGTGACGGCTCCGCGCTGGGTAACCGTCGGCGAAATCGACAACGCAATTCGCGAGAAGCAGCACTGGATATTGACCAAGCTGGCCGAGCGACGCGAGCGTGCCGCACGCTCGCGGCCGGCCGCGATGCAATGGATCGATGGCGCGACGCTGTCCTATCTTGGCAATCCACTGACACTGAGGTTGCGCCCGCTGCAAGACAAGGTAATCCACCTCGACGACGCGAGCGCCGAGTTGATCATTTGCCTGCCTGCTAACAGTTCTGAACAGCAACTCAAAGATCGCGTACAAGCCTGGCTGCAAGTCGAAGCGCGCCGCGTGTTCGGTGAACGCCTGCCACTGTATGCAGCGCGACTGGGTGTCAGCTATCACTCTTACACACTATCCTCGGCAACCAGGCAATGGGGCTCGTGCACGGCCGATGGACGTATCCGGTTAAACTGGCGGCTGATCCATTTTTCGCTGCCGCTGATCGATTACGTGGTCGCGCATGAACTGTCACACCTGCGCGAGATGAACCACGGACCGCAATTTTGGGCCACCGTGCAATCGATCTTTCCCGAGTTCGAAGCGGCGCGAAAAATGCTGCGCCAGCAGGCACCTGCGACCTTGCCCCCCGGCTGATTTTTCCGGTTACCGGCATCATTGATGCAGATAACTACCTCAGCCCCCACCTTTTCCCGGAGATATCCATGCGATTACTACACACCATGCTGCGCGTCGGCAACCTGCAGCGTTCGATCGATTTTTACACCAACGTGCTTGGCATGAAGCTGCAGCGTACCAGCGACAATCCGTCACAAAAATATACGCTGGCTTTTGTCGGCTATGGCACCAATCCGGACCACGCCGAAATTGAGCTGACCTGGAACTACGACACCACCAGCTACGAGATGGGCAACGCCTACGGTCATATCGCGATCGGCATGCCGGACGTGGCACAGGCCTGTATCAACATCCGCGCAGCCGGCGGCAAAGTGGTCCGCGATGCGGGTCCGGTCAAGGGCGGTACGACAATCATCGCTTTTGTCGAAGATCCGGACGGCTATAAAATTGAACTGATTCAGCGCTCCGAGTAATCAATCCGGCCGACTGGCCGGTGCAAAAGCCACCAAAAGTCGGCCGTCTTTTAGCACTTATCCACAGCGGCAACAAATCCACCAAATTTCACTTGACTTGCTTTTAGACAAGATAGATTATTGCGTCTGGGCAAACTTGCTGAAAGGCAAGGACGCAAAGCCTCCGGCCTACGGTCTTCACGGATCACGGTAGCGGGGTTGCCAGCAAGACTATTCCAGCAAGAGCTGGCTGTCCTGCTGACCGCGTAAGCCCTTTGTTCGACTCATCGATATAACAAAGGGGTACTACCATGACATCACCATCAACCAGTAAAAAGCCGGCTTACACCGCCATCGTTGCCACTATCGCAATGGCATTCGGCGGCCTCGGCATCTACGCCGCCACAACAATCAACGACACCACGCAAGAACAAATCGCTTCACCCGTTGCACTGGCACCTGTCCTCAATAAAGCACAAGCCGTTTCCAGCCCATGGGCAGCCAATCCGATGTTGATGGCACACGCCGAACTGGTAACGACTGGCAATACTCAAACCCGCATCGCCAATGATTCGCCCGGCATGATTACTGTGGCGATGAACGACGTTGAAGCCGTTTCCCAACCTGACTCCGGCCTGACGCCAGCAATGATGGCGCGTATGGAAATGCGCAGTGATTTTGTTCCGGTCAGCGCAGCTGGCTCTACCGAGAATGCCCCTTTCGGCCATATCCAGCTCAACGCCATGTCCTCGGGACAAAGTGCGATTGCGCAACTCGGCAACAACCTCGACGCCGTCGCCAAATGGTATGGCATGAGCAGCAACGAATTCCGCCAACTGCTGTTGTCCGACAAGAGTGTGCACGTCGACTCCAAAGGTCGTGTCCTCCACATCGATGAAGAAACCGTCATCCCCGGTGCGGCCGATGGCACCACGATGGCAGCGAGCACCGTGACCGCGTCGGTTGCGACCGTCGGAGGCGCCAGCCCGTTCCCGTACGACCAGACATTCAAGCTGCATACCAAACCGGACTCAACCCGCGTGCTCTACCTGAACTTTACCGGCCAGGGCAGCTATCCGGCCTTTGATATGGACAAGGCACCAGCAACCTTCAGCAATGCCGAACGTTTGCTGATCCAGAAAGTCTTGTTACGCGTAGCAGAAGCCTATGCCGCATTTGACGTTGATGTCACGACCGAAGCACCGGCCGTACCAGCGGGCAAGACTGGCGCGACGATCATGATCACACCGCAAGCCAGCTCGGCCGGCGGGTATGCCTACATGAATTCGTTCAGCAAGTTCGCCCCCGGTGCCGCTCCGGCGTTCTGCTTTCCGAATAATCTGGCCTATGGCGAAAAATACATTGCTGATTGCGTCTCGCATGAACTCGGCCACACGCTGGGCTTGAGTCACCAGGGCAAGCTGCCATCGACGGCGTATTACACCGGCCAGGGTAGCGGCGAAACCGGTTGGGCACCGATCATGGGAGTCGGGTACTACAAGAATCTGCCGCAATGGTCAAAAGGTGAATACGCCAATGCCAACAACAAGCAGGACGCCTATGCGGTCATGCTTGAAAGAGGCCTGAACCCGCGCGCCGATGACCACGGCGACACGATTCCGTTCGCCGATGCATTGGCTGCCAAAAGTGCCAACGGCCTTAACAATCTGAGCGCTCTGGGCCGCATTGAGACCACCGGCGATGTCGACATGTTCAGCTTTGTTGCCGGAGCAGGTCCGGTGAATCTGAAAGTTGGCGGTGCCATCTTGGGCGGCACACTCGACATCGCGCTGCAACTGCTCGATGTCAACGGCAAGGTCCTGGCAACGAGCAGTACCACTGCAACCACGCTGGCCAAAACAATCAGCGCCACCCTCACGGCAGAAGGTACGTACTACTTGAGCGTGAGCGGGGCGGCACGGGGCAATCCGCTCACCACCGGTTATACCAACTACGGCAACCTTGGCGAGTACACCATCAGCGGCACCAGCGCCTTGCCTGCCATGACGGCAACGACGCCAGTGCTGGTGGCGTCAGCGATCACCGGCAAGGGACCGTTTGTCATCAAGTTTGATGCCAGCACAACGGTGCCGAGCGCTGGCAGCAAAGTCACGTCGTATCAGTGGAACTTCGGTGATAGCACTGCGGCTGTTGCAGGAGCCGCTAGCACGCATACGTTCACCAAGGCCGGCACCTACGAGACCGTCTTGAAAGTCATCGATTCGCGCGGCCAGACCACCGTCAAAGGGGTAAAGATCACCATCTCCTGAGTCATCCAGGCAGAAACAGCAAAGCCGGCAAGCGCTTCCATCAGGAAGCCCTTGCCGGCTTTTTTACGACGGACTTTTACGCGCTGAGTGGTAACCGGTTGGCTAGTCCGACATACTGTTCCAGCGAAATCGTCTCGGGCCGCAAGGTCGGATCGACGCCGGCGTCGATCAGCTGATTTTCGGTGAACATGCCAGCCAGACAATTGCGTAGCACTTTGCGGCGCATCGAAAACGCCTTGAGCACCACCGCTTCCAGCGCCTGCTGATTGCACGGCAACGGTGTTTCAAGAGGAATCATGCGAACGATGGCGGACTCGACACGCGGCGGCGGATCGAAGGCCGTCGGCGGCACGATAAAGCGCAGCGACATCGCATAACGCCATTGCAGCATCACCGACAATCGACCATAACTTTTACCACCGGGCGGCGCGACCATGCGTTCGACGACTTCCTTCTGCAGCATGAAATGCTGATCCTGTACCAACGCGGTAAAACTGGCGAGGTGAAATAGCAGCGGACTGGAAATGTTGTATGGCAGGTTACCCACCACACGCAGCTTTTGTCCGGCCGGCACCGGCAACGTGCCGAAGTCGAACTGCAGCGCATCGCCGGAATGGATCAGCAATTTTTTCTGATCGAAGGTTTTTTGCAGACGTACGACAAGGTCGCGGTCGAGCTCGACCACGTGCAGCAAGTCGAGGTCATCGAGCAGCAGGCGCGTCATCGCGCCGAGGCCGGGGCCGATTTCGACCATCGTATCGGCCCGTGCCGGGGCGATGGTCTGGATGATGTCTTGCAAGACTTGCTTGTCAGTCAGAAAATTCTGACCGAAGCGTTTCCGGGCTACGTGCTTCATGTTGCGGTCCTCATGCGGCTGCCATCTGTATCGCGGTACGGATCGCCTCGATCATGCTGCCATGGTCAGCATGTCCGACGCCGAGAGCCGCCAGATCCAGCGCCGTGCCGTGATCGACCGAAGTACGGATCAGCGGCAAACCCAACGTGATATTGATGCCATGACCAAAGCTCGCGAACTTCAATACCGGCAAGCCCTGATCGTGGTACATCGCCAGCACGCAATCGGCGTCTTTCAGGTACTTGGGCTGGAACAACGTGTCGGCCGGATACGGACCCGCCACGCTGATGCCCCGTGCGCGCGCCGCCTGGAGCGCAGGAATGATGACGTCGATTTCTTCGTGTCCGAGATAGCCGCCCTCACCCGCGTGCGGATTGAGTCCGGCCACCAGAATACGCGGCCTGGCCAGTCCGAAGCGGCTCTGCAACTCGCGCTGCAGAATGTCGAGCGTACGGCCAAGGCTGTCAAAAGTGATCGCGGCCGGCACGTCCTTGAGCGCCAGATGAATCGTTGCCAGCGCCACGCGTAACGGATGCGCACCGCTGGCGGCCAGCATCATCACGACATGCGGCGTGCCGGTTTTTTCAGCCAGATATTCGGTGTGGCCGGTGAACGGCACGCCGGAATCATTGATCGTGCTTTTTTGCAGCGGCGCGGTGACCATGGCCGCGAACCAGCCGGCCTGAGTACCCTCGATCGCCATGTCGAGCATCTGCAATACGCTACGGCCGTTACGCGGATCAAGTTGACCCGGCACCACATGGGCCGCTAGCGGACTGTCGAGCACCACCAGACGCTGCGGTGGAAAACTGGGCAATCCGCCGTTGCGCACGGCCTGCACCGAAGTGGCCGCGAGCGCGATGGCCGGATCAATCTGATCGGCCAGAATGGCCAGGAAAGCCGCGTCGCCAATGAGCACGCAATTGACTTCGTCACGCAATTCCCACGCTGCACGCAAGGCAATTTCCGGACCGATCCCGGCTGGTTCGCCGCAGGTAATGGCGATGGTAGGGCGCACCGTGGTCGTGCTGGCAATGGCCATTATCGGCCGTCCAGCCGGTATTCGACATACGCGCGATCGCGCAACTGACGGATCCAGTCCTGCGAGGCTTCTTCGAGCTTGCGCTCGCGCAGGGCCTGACGTGCGGCCAGGCGCTTGCGCTCCTGCGACACATCCTGGCTCTTGCGTTCGAGTACTTCGATCAGGTGATAGCCGAACGGCGTTTCAATCGGCGCACTGACTTCGCCCGGCTTGAGCAGGTTCATTGCGCGCTCGAATTCAGGCACGGTATCGCCCGGATAAATCCAGCCGAGGTCGCCGCCTTTTGAGGCGGACAAGTCATTCGAATACAGCTTGGCGAGTTCTTCGAAGGTCGCGGCCTTGTTGTCGAGACGCTGTTTCAAGTCGGTCAGTTTGCGCAGCGCTTCGGCCGCGGTCACGATGGTATTGACCTTGATCAGGATATGCCGCGCATGGGTTTGCTCAACGGCCGGTGCGGCCGCTGTCGCCGTGCTGTTCTCTGCGCTGCGGCTCCGCTTGCCGACCACTTTCAGGATATGAAAACCACTGGCGCTCTTGATCACGTCGGACAGTTCACCCTCATTGAGCTTGGCAACGGCATCGACGAAAATTTGTGGCAAGCGGTCAGCGGTACGCCAGCCCAGCTCACCGCCCTTGAGCGCGTCGACCGAGTCGGAATACGAGGCCGCCAGTTTGGCAAAATCCGCACCACCACGCAATTGCCGGGCCACGTCGTCAGCCCGCGCTCGACGTGCAGCGATCTGCTCGGCGGTGGCGTTTTCGGGAATGCGCACCAGGATCTGTGCGAGGTTGTACTCGGGCTGAATCTGGGGTGCGCTCTTTTCGGCTTCGAGGTAGTTGTCGACTTCGGATTCGGTAATCTGGAGCTTGTTGTCGACTTCGCGTTCACGGATCCGTTGCATTGCAATTTCTTCCCGTATCTCTTCACGAAAGCGTGAGAAGGACATGCCTTCGCGTTCCAGCTGGTTGCGGAAATCCTGCATCGACAGTTTGTTCTGCTCGGCCAGTCGCGCCATCGCACGGTCAAGCATCACATCATCGATCTTGATGCCACTGTCGGCCGCCAGTTGTAACTGGGCGCGGTCGACGATCATGCGTTCAAGAATCTGTTTTTCGAGCAGTGCACGTTGCGGCAACTGCGAGCCCTGCTGTTTCATGCGCGACTCGACCATGGCAACCCGGTTATTGAGTTCCAGGCGCGTGATGACATCGCTATTGACGACCGCGACGATCGAATCAATCAGCTGCGGTTCTTTGCTGGCTGGTGCCGCTTCAGCAGCGGCCGCCGCCTGAACGGCCGGTTTGAACTGCGCGCTCGCCGGTTGCATCGCACCAAAGGCGAGACCAATCAGGACGGCAGCAATTTTCAGGCACTGCACTGGAGAGTTGACTTGTCGCATAGTGTGGTCCGGAGTCCTGGAAAAATTCGTGATCATTATCGGTTGGTAGGTTGATTGACGTTCTGGTAACCCGGCACACTGGCGCGCAGGGCTTGCAGCGGGTTCGACCCGAGTTTGGACAATCCGTTTAATTCAAGCTGGAAAAATAATGCCGACGTGGCCTGCGCTGTCGCCGTCGGCGTGCGTTGCGCAACGACGCGAAACACCCAGCAATCGGCCTTGTATTCGACTCCGAGCAAGCCTTCGGCAAACTTGCTGGTGGTCAGCGAATAATTGATCCGGCCGACACCATACCAGCGACTGGCGAATGGCCACTGCGCCGACGCATCGAACGATTTCTCGAGGTTGTTCGGCAAGTCCTGGCGATACGCCAGATTGAGCACCTTCATCGGTCCCGGCTGGTATTTGATACCGGCGTTGGCGCGGTTGAGCACACCCAGACTCTGGCTGTATTGCAGGTTGGTTTCGGCCGTGAACGACTGGCTCATCCGGCCGTTGGCCGACAGCAGCAAGTCGGACCGGCTTTGATTGGGCACGCTGCCGAGCGAGACACGCTGATCGGAAAAATAATAACGCTGGCCCAGCGCGATGCGCGCCCGCTCTGCGCCCGACTCTTCCAGAAAGCGCGTGGTCACTGCCGCAGTGACTTGATTGGCATCGCCAATGCGGTCATTGCCGACGAAGCGGTTTTCGCTGAACAACTGCGTAAAACTCAGGTCGGCCAGACCACTATCGAAATTGGGCAACATCGACTGGTCGCGGTAGGGCGTGTAGACGTAGAGCAAACGCGGCTCCAGCGTCTGTGTCATGTCGCTGCCAAAAAAGTTGGCAGCGCGTTCGAACACCATGCCGCTATCGACGGAGGCAGTCGGGATGGCCCGCTGCAATGAGGTATCGGTGGCCGGCGCAACACCGGCACCACTGTCGGCGAGCTGGTAGCGTGTTGCATGGAATGACAGTTTCGGGGTGATGAAAAAGCCCGGCTCGATGATCGGATATGACATTTTCGGATTAACGAAAAGGCGGTCACCCTGTTGCAGTGTCGGATGCGCGAAGCGCGTCAGATCCGAATCAAACCCCAGATCGAAACCGGCGACGTCGGGACGCGCCGACGCGAAAATAATTTGTGGCAAGCGGTCATAGGGCCGTCCGATCGGCGCCAACGGGTCCTGCAGGACCTGATAATTACTGGCGCGTGCCGTGAGCGTCCAGTACGGTTGACCATAGCTCAGGCTCACATCACGCAACAGCAGACGTTGCTGCGCAGTAGTCAAAGTGCGTGAAAAATCACTCGGATAAGCATCATCGGACGCGGCGTTGATATTCCAGTTCAGTGTCAGTCCGGGACGCAGCGATTGCGTATGAATGGACGACACGGACCAGCGATCGGTCCCGGTCAGTTTGTCCTTGAGCAAACCTTCGAGCTTGGTTTCGCCCGAATACGTCGAATCAAGGTAGCGCGCCACGGCACCAAGCTGCAGCCCGCGCTGCGCGATGATGTTCGGATAGATGGTCAGGTCGCGGTTCGGCGCTATGTTGAAGTAATACGGCACCATGACTTCCAGGCCGCCACGGTTGGTCGCACCAATGGTCGGCGGCAGCACACCCGACTTGCGCGCACTCGATAGCGGGAACGACATGGCCGGTGCGGCGAGAATGGGCACACCCTTGAAGTACACGACACTGTTGCGGGCCAGGCCGATGTCGCGCGCGGTGTCGAGGTTAAGCGTGCCCGAACGCAAATACCAGTCCGGATTCGGTCCTTCGCACGTGCTGTACGTCCCATCGACCACCGTGGCTTCGGTTTCGGATTCGAAGTCGATGCGCTTGCCCGAGCCTTGACCCTTGGTGCGTTCAAGACGATAGGTCGGATTGGTCACGTAACCGATACCGGCATCCATGTTGAGCTTGAGCTTGTCGCCGGTGTAGACGTCCTCGACGCGCTGCATGCGGACATCGCCGCTGGCTTCGACGACGTCTTCAACGATATGGTATTGGGCCTGGTCGGAGTTAATCGTCGTCACGCCGCGCACGATCTCGACCTTGTTGGTCAGCGTGATTTCGCGATCAGGCCGGCCGGTCATGCTCTCGGCGCTGATTTCGGCCGGTGCTTCACGATCGCTCTGGCTC
>CAILRJ010000060.1 GCA_903836575.1 uncultured Burkholderiales bacterium | reverse complement strand
GTGCTCCAGCGTTGCAGCTCGGCCAGCCGGTAGGCCTGACGTTGCGGTGCGCGCTGCGCCAGCGGCAAACCGCCGGTGACGCTGAAGACCTTGCCGATATCGCAGGGTCGCAGTTCGACGCGGGCACCGTGCGTCTTGGCCAGCGCGACAAAGCGCGCATGACCCAGATAAGCGAACGGCGATTGCGGCGCAAAAAAGTATTCGCAGGACTTGGGCATGACGGCTCCGTTTTCAGGTCGGTCAGAATGGTTTGACAATGACCAGCGCCACGATCACCAGCAACAGCACGACCGGGACTTCATTGAACCAGCGGTAAAACACATGACCACGCTTGTTGACGCCGTTTTCGAATTTTTTCAGCATCGAACCGCAGGCGTGGTGGTAGCCGATGGCCAGGATCACGAACAGCAATTTGGCATGCATCCAGCCATTGCCCGGTCCCATGCCGATGCGGTAATACAGCCACAGCACGAGGCCGAGGATGAGCGCCGGAATCATCAGGATCGTCGTGAAGCGGTACAGCTTGCGCGCCATCATCAGCAGCCGTTCGGTGGTAGCGACGTCTTTTACATCGGCCAGATTGACGAAAATGCGCGGCAGGTAGAACAGCCCGGCGAACCAGGAAGTGATGAAGACAATGTGCAGCGTTTTAATCCAGAGCATGGTGATTCCTTGAGAGTGATGGTGCGCAGGAGTGCGTTATTGGCGGACTTCGCCGTGGCCGAATACGACGTATTTCAATGAGGTCAGTCCTTCCAGTCCGACCGGGCCACGCGCGTGCAGTTTATCGTTCGAGATACCGATTTCGGCACCGAGGCCGTATTCGAAACCATCGGCAAAACGGGTGGAGGCATTGACCATCACCGAGGCCGAATCGACTTCGCGCAAAAAGCGCATCGTGCGACTGTAATCCTCGGTGACGATCGCATCGGTGTGTTGCGATGAATACGTGTTGATGTGATCAATCGCTTCGTCCAGGCCGGAGACGATCTTGACCGCCAGGATCGGCGCCAGATATTCGGTATGCCAGTCGGCTTCGGTGGCTTCGGTCAGATGCGGATAGCCGGCCTCGGCGAGAATCACCCGGGCATGCGCATCGGCCCGCAGTTCGACCTGCTGGCCGGCATAGCGTTCAGCCAGCAGCGGCAAAACTTGCGCGGCAATCCCGCTGGCCACCAGCAGGGTTTCCATCGTGTTGCAGGTGCCGTAGCGGTGACACTTGGCATTGAAGGCGATGTCGACGGCTTTGCCGATGTCGGCCTTGTCATCGATGTAGACATGGCAGATGCCATCGAGGTGCTTGATCATCGGTACCGTCGCTTCGCGCATCAATCGCTCGATCAGGCCCTTGCCGCCGCGCGGTACGATGACGTCGATGTATTCCGGCAGCGTGATCATTGCGCCGACTGCAGCGCGATCGGTGGTGTCGACGACCTGCACCGCGTCGGCCGGCAAACCGGCACCGGCCAGTCCTTCGGCGACCAGGATGGCCAGCGCGCGATTGCAATGGATGGCTTCCGAGCCGCCGCGCAGGATGGTCGCATTGCCGCTCTTGATGCACAGGCCGGCAGCGTCGATCGTGACGTTCGGACGTGCCTCGTAAATGATGCCGATGACGCCCAATGGCACGCGCATCTGGCCGACCTGGATGCCGCTGGGCCGGAACTTCATGTTCGAGATTTCACCGATCGGGTCGGGCAGGGCGGCGACCTGTTCGAGTCCTTCGGCCATGCCGGCGATCGATTTTTCTGACAGCGCAAGGCGGTCCAGCATGGCGGCATCCATGCCGCTGGCTGCGGCGGCGTGCAGGTCGCGCTGGTTGGCGGCGCTCAGTGCTGCGGCTTCGCGCCGGATGGCGGCAGCGATCAGTCGCAGTGCCTGATTGCGCGTGGCGGTCGAGGCTTTGGCCATCGCGCGCGAGGCGCGCCGGGCGTTCTTGCCGAGCGCGATGATGGTGTCGGCGACCGTCATTGTTGGTGTGGTTGTCGCTGCGGTGGTTGTCGTTGCGGTGGTGGTCATGTTGTTTCCAATTGCCTTCAGTAAAGTGGTCAGTCAGCGACCGCGCGCAACGTTCAGCGCCAGTTGCCGCATCGCGTCCCACGCATCGCCGGCCAGTGCCGGTGCGCGCAAACCCTTGACCAGTCGATCGACTTGCGCCGCTTGCTGCACGGCCGCTTCCAGCGTGGCCATCGACAGGCGGCGCAAGGCCGGCTCCATCAGTTTTTCACGCGGGCCCCAGATCCGGTATTGCTTGAGCAATGCGCCGGCAGACTGACCTTGTTCCATGGCTGCCTTGATCTTGAGCAGCGTGCGGATTTCCTCGCCCACCGCCCACAACACCAGCGGCAGCGCTTCGCCCTCGCCCTGCAAGCCATCGAGCATGCGCACCAGTCGCGCGGCGTCACCGGCCAGCATCGCTTCATTGAGCTTGAAGACGTCGTAGCGGGCGACATTGAGCACCGCATCATGGACTTGCTCGAAGCTCAGTTTGCCGTCGCCATGCAACAGACCGAGCTTCTGGATTTCCTGATGCGCGGCCAGCAGATTGCCTTCGACCCGCTCGGCGATGAAACTGATCGCTTCGCGTTCGGCGCTCTGATGTTGCGCCGCCAGTCGCGTGCTGATCCAGCCCGG
>CAILRJ010000059.1 GCA_903836575.1 uncultured Burkholderiales bacterium | reverse complement strand
CAGTCACTTGAGCAACGATCGATTCGCAGTCACTTGCGCAGCATGCTAATTTTGAATCGTATGGCTAGGGATCTTGATATTTCGCAACCGAACATGGCATCAGAATTACGGGCAGTTGCTTCTCGCGACTAACTTGCCTCGTTTTATCGTCCAGGATATTTAGAAAGGGTGCTATGAAAACATCAATATTAAAGCCGACGGTGGACTATTTTACGATTCCTTCCCTGGTGTCGCTGACTAGAAAAATAGCGGTTGCGTTTCCGGGTACCTCCCCTGCGCAACGCGCCGTAGGGCTGTCAACAGCAGATATTTCCGAGGCCTCTAATCGGGCATCCATGCACCACGGCCTAAAAATTAATCGATCACCACGGTTGCTTGTGAATAAGTAATGTGTCTCGTCATCTAAATTGAGGATAGAACGTGTGTATAAAAATGCATGCACCGCGGAGTGCTTAAAAAAAACGCAATTGGATAACCAGATTGCGTTTTTTTACTGGGCCGGCTACGTCATCAGGCCATCAATCGTTTCTCAAGTTTGCTTCTTGTATTAGCCAGCTCTTGCGGTAGATGATAGTGAAGTTTCTCGAATAACTCGGTATGTAACTTCAATTCATCCTTCCAGGCCGCTACGTCAATCGACGCAATCTGGTCGAATTGTTCCGGCGAAAAATCGAGGCCATCCCAGTTTAGATCCGCATAGCGTGGGGTCGTGCCAAATATATGTTCTACTCCGTCAGCTTTTCGTTCAACCCGATCCAGCATCCACTTCAAAACACGCATGTTGTCGCCGAAACCTGGCCATACAAATTTGCCTTCACTATCAGTGCGGAACCAGTTGACGCAAAAAATACTTGGTAAGGTTGCGCCAGTGGCGGCTAATTTCTCACCCATATCCAGCCAATGCTGGAAATAATCGCTCATGTTGTAACCAATAAATGGCAGCATTGCGAAAGGGTCGCGACGAACCACGCCCATTTGACCGGTCGCTGCGGCGGTGGTTTCTGATCCCATCGTCGCAGCCATATAAACGCCTTCGACCCAGTCACGTGCTTCCGTAACAAGTGGCACGGTCGTTGAACGACGACCACCGAATATAAATGCCGAAATAGGTACGCCAGCAGGATCGTCCCAAGCCCCGTCAATTACCGGATTCTGTGTGGCTGCAACCGTAAATCTGGCATTCGGATGCGCTGCTTTGCGGCCGGTTTCCTTGCTGATTTCGGGTGTCCAGTCTTTGCCTTGCCAGTCGATTAAATGTGCAGGTGCCTGTTTGGTCAGTCCTTCCCACCAGACATCACCATCATCGGTCAGTGCGACGTTAGTAAATATCGTGTCGCTGACCATCGATGCCATGCAATTGAAGTTGGTTTGCTGATTGGTTCCAGGAGCGACGCCAAAATAGCCCGCTTCCGGATTAATTGCATACAGGCGACCATCCTCACCCGGCTTGATCCAGGCGATGTCGTCGCCAATTGTGGTGACTTTCCATCCCTCAAACCCGGCCGGCGGAATCAGCATCGCAAAATTAGTTTTTCCACAGGCAGACGGAAATGCTGCCGCTACGTAATGTTTCTTACCTTCAGGTGATTCGACACCGAGGATCAACATGTGTTCTGCCAGCCATCCCTGGGCACGTCCCATGCTTGATGCAATACGCAAT